>JANXWR010000334.1 GCA_025351025.1 Burkholderiales bacterium
GCGATGACCGACCCGGCGCTGCAACAGGATTTCGCCGAGGACGTGGTGCTGCTCAAGCTGGTCGGCCTGAACCCGGTGGTGGTGCACGGCGGCGGCCCGCAGATCGAGGAGGCGCTGGCCAAGATCGGCAAGAAGGGGACGTTCATCCAGGGCATGCGCGTCACCGACGACGAGACGATGGAAGTCGTCGAGTGGGTGCTGGCCGGCCAGGTGCAGCAGGACATCGTCGGCCTGATCAACGTGGCCGGCGGCAAGGCGGTGGGGCTGACGGGCCGAGACGGCGGGCTGATCCGCGCGCGCAAGCTGAGGATGGTCGACCTGAAGGACCCGACGAAGGTGCACGACGTCGGCCACGTCGGCGAAATCGAGTCGATCGACCCGAGTGTCGTGATGGCGCTGCAGGACGACCAGTTCATCCCGGTGATCTCGCCGCTGGGCTTCGGCGCCGACAACGAGAACTACAACATCAATGCCGACGTCGTCGCCGGCAAGCTCGCCGAGGTGCTGAAGGCCGAAAAGCTGATGATGCTGACGAACACGCCCGGCGTGCTCGACAAGGCCGGCAAGCTCCTCACCGACCTGACGGCGCGCGAGATCGACGAGCTGTTCGCCGACGGCACGATCTCGGGCGGCATGCTGCCCAAGATCCAGTCGGCGCTCGACGCCGCGAAGAACGGCGTCAACACCGTGCACATCATCGATGGTCGCGTACCGCATGCGATGCTGCTCGAAGTCCTGACCGAGCAAGCCTACGGAACCATGATCCGCTCGCGATGAATCAGGGACGCCGGAGGCGTCCGCCCCGCCCGCTCGGCGGGAGGGGAGCGAAGCGGGGAGGGTGCAATCCTGTGCTCAGGGCCGACAGGGTCTGGCTTTTCGACCTCGACAACACGCTGCACGACGCCAGCCACGCGGCGTTCGGCGAGATGCATGTGGCGATCGGCGACTACGTCGTCCGCCACCTCGGCATCACCACCGAAGAGGCGAACGCGCTGCGCCATCGCTACTGGCTGCGTTACGGCGCGACCCTGCTCGGGCTGGTACGCCATCACGGCATCCGCGCCGACCACTTTCTCGAGGAGACGCATCGCCTGCCGGGTCTGGAAGAGCGCCTGCGCACCAGCGCGCAGGACCGCGCCGCGGTGGCCCGGCTGCGCGGTCGCAAGATCATCCTGACCAACGCGCCGCGCGACTACGCGATGCGCGTGCTGCACCGGCTCGGCTTCGCGCACCTTTTCGAGGCGGTGGTGACGATCGAGGACATGACGATGTTCGGCATGCCGCGCCCCAAGCCCGACGCTCGCATGCTGCGCCGTCTGGTGGCGCGGCTCGGCGTGCCGGCGTCGCGCTGCGTGCTCGTCGAAGACACTTTGCAACATCTGAAGGCGGCACGCTCGCTCGGCATGCGCACCGTCTGGATGCAGCGCTACCTCGGCGGCGGCACCGGCGGCCTGCGCCTGGGCGGCACGAACCAGCGTCTCGGCAACACCGCAACAGGACCGCGAAGACGTCATAAACCGGCATATGTGTGTGCCAGAATCGGTTCGCTTCGCAAGCTTGTCCAAGCCCCATGACCCTTCCCTCCGACCCGCCTGCCGGCACGCCCGGCGACCCCGCGGGAGAGGATGAAGTCGAGGTCGCCGCACCGCTGCTTTCGGCACTCGTTCCGCCGCTCGCTATTTCCCTGCCGCCGCCGGCGCGCAAGCGCCCGCGCCCGGGCGAGCGCAGGGTGCAGATCCTCGAGACGCTTGCGACCATGCTGCAGGAGCCCGGTGCCGAGCGCATCACCACCGCGGCGCTCGCCGCCAAGCTCGACGTCTCGGAGGCGGCGCTGTACCGCCACTTCGCGAGCAAGGCGCAGATGTTCGAGGGCTTGATCGAATTCATCGAGCAAAGCGTGTTCACCCTCGTCAACCAGATCGTCGAGCGCGAGACCAGCCCCGACGCGCAGGTGCAAAAGCTCCTGCTCGTGCTGTTGCAGTTCGGCGAAAAGAACCCGGGCATGACGCGCGTCATGGTCGGCGACGCGCTGGTCTTCGAGAACGACCGCCTGCAGACGCGCATGAACCAGTTCTTCGAGCGTATCGAGTCGCAGCTGCGCGGCGCCTTGCGCGCTCGCGCCGAGGCGGCGGGCGCGGTGACGCCCACCGTCGACGCCAACGCGCAGGCGTCGGCGCTGACGGCGTTCGCGATCGGCCGCCTGCAGCGCTTCGCGCGCTCGGGCTTTCGCAAGAGCCCCACCGAGCATCTCGACATCGCGCTGCGCCTGTTCGTGCAGTGAAGGCGCGGGCGTGACGACGGTCCTGGTCGGCCGCCGGCCGCTCACCCTGCTGCCCGAAAAAGCGGCCTTCATCGCCGCGAGCGGCACGCTGCTGGTCGCCGACGCGCACATCGGCAAGGCAGTGAGCTTTCGCGCCCTCGGTGTACCCGTGCCGCGCGGCACGACGAGCGAGACCTTGGCCGGGCTGAGCGCGCTGCTGGCGCGCACTGGCGCGCGCCGGATCGTCTTCCTCGGCGACTTCCTGCACTCGGCGCACGCCCACGCGCCGGCGACGCTCGCCGCGGTCACCGCGTGGCGCGACGCACATCGCGCGCTCGAGCTGGTGCTGGTGCGTGGCAACCACGACGACCGCGCCGGCGACCCGCCCGCCTCGCTCGGCATCCGGGTCGTCGACGAGCCCTTCGCGCAAGACGGTTTCGCCCTCTGCCATCACCCGCGGCGTCGCCCGGGCGAGTACGTACTGGCCGGACACCTGCATCCGTGCGTCGGTCTCGGCAGCCGCGGCTGGGACCATTTGCGCTTGCCTTGCTTCTGGTTCGGCGACGACGTCGGCGTGCTGCCCGCGTTCGGCGCCTTCACCGGCATGCACGCCATCCGCGCCGGCGCGGCGGATCGCGTCTATGCGGTCGGCGACGGCGTCGTCGCGGCGATGCCGCCGGCCGGCGAGCGCTGCGCCGCCTAGGAACCGGCGCGGCCGCGCCACAATCCGTCCTCATGTCGCCCTCGCTGCAGCATCTCATCGAACGCGCCGAGGCCTTGCTCGCGCGCATCGAGGCGGTGGTGCCGCATCCGCTGGCTGCGCCGGACTGGAGCGCCGCGATCGCCTTTCGCTATCGCAAGCGCGGCGGCTCGGGCATGATCGAGCCGGTGCGCCATGTCGCGACGATCCGCCTCGACTCGCTGGTCGAGGTCGAGGCGCAGAAGAGCCGGCTGCTGCGCAACACCGAGCAGTTCGTCGCCGGCCATGCCGCCAACAACGTGCTGCTGACCGGCGCACGCGGCACGGGAAAGAGCTCGTTGATCAAGGCCTGCCTGAACGAGTTCGCGCCCAAGGGATTGCGCCTGATCGAGGTCGACAAGACCGACCTGGTCGACCTGCCCGACATCGTCGACCTGGTCGCGGAGCGGGCGGAGCGCTTCATCGTCTTCTGCGACGACCTGTCGTTCGACGAAGGCGAGCCCGGCTACAAGGCGCTGAAGTCGATCCTCGACGGCTCGATCGCGCAGTCGTCGGAAAACGTGCTGATCTACGCGACCAGCAACCGGCGCCACCTCCTGCCCGAGTACATGAAGGAGAAACTCACGTATCGGCACACCGAGGACGGCGAGGTCCATCCCGGCGAGGTCATCGAGGAAAAGATCTCGCTCTCGGAGCGCTTCGGCCTGTGGGTGAGCTTCTATCCATTCAGCCAGGACGAGTACCTGGCCATCGTCGCCGAGTGGCTGCGCTCGTTCAAGGTCGATGCCGAGGCGATCGCCGCGGCACGGTCCGAGGCCCTGGTCTGGGCGCTCGAGCGCGGCTCGCGCTCGGGGCGGGTCGCGTTCCAGTTCGCCAAGGACTATGCCGGAAGGCATCACGCGTGACCGCGCCCGCGGGCGAGCGGGCGGCGGTGGACGTCGAAGCCTCGAAACCGCGCCGTCCGGTGGACGTCGCGGTGGGCGTGCTCATCGACGCCGAAGGCCGCTTCCTGCTCACCTCGCGTCCCGAGGGCAAGGTCTACGCCGGTTACTGGGAATTTCCGGGCGGCAAGCTCGAAGCCGGTGAATCGGTCGAGTCGGCGTTGCGGCGCGAGCTGCATGAGGAGCTTGGCATCACCATCGACGCCGCCGAGCCCTGGAACGTCACGCTGATGGACTACGCGCATGCCCGCGTGCGCCTGCACTTCTGCAAGGTGCGCGCGTGGCGCGGCGAGTTCGAGATGCGTGAAGGCCAAACGATGGCCTGGCAGCGGCTGCCGGTCAAGGTCGCGCCGGTGTTGCCGGGAACGCTGCCGGTGCTCGAGTGGTTCGCCACCGAGCAGGGCTTCGTCGGCAAGACGCATTCGAACCCCTGACCGCGCCGGTACACTGGCTCGATGAGCTGGCTCGACGAGGTGAAGTGGGACGCGAACGGGCTCGTTCCGGCGATCGCGCAGGAGGTCGGCACCAACGACGTGCTGATGTTCGCCTTCATGAACCGCGAGGCGCTGGCGCGCACCGCCGAGCTCGGCGAGGCCGTCTACTGGAGCCGCTCACGCGCCAGGCTCTGGAAGAAGGGCGAGGAGAGCGGCAACGTGCAGAAAGTGCGCGAGCTCCGCCTCGACTGCGACAACGACGTCGTCCTGCTCAAGGTCGAGCAGACGGCCTCGGCGCCCGGCGATCTGGCGATCGCCTGCCACACCGGGCGCCACTCCTGCTTCTTCCAGCTCTATCGCGACGGCGCCTGGCAGACCGTCGATCCGGTCTTGAAAGATCCCGAAGCCATCTACAGATAGCGGCGCCATGAACCCTGAAGCGACGCCCTCCAACGACACCCTGGCCCGCCTGGCCGCGGTGATCGCGGTGCGGCGCGCCGGCGATCCGGACAAGAGCTACGTCGCGCGCCTGTTCGCCAAGGGCGAGGACGCGGTGCTGAAGAAGATCGGCGAAGAGGCGACCGAGGTCGTCATGGCCTGCAAGGACGGCGACGCCGGGCGCATCGTCGCCGAGGTCGCCGACCTCTGGTTCCACACCATGATCGCGCTGGCGCAGCACGACCTCGCGCCGGCCGACGTGCTGGCCGAGCTGGAGCGCCGCGAAGGCCTCTCGGGGCTCGAGGAATTCGCGGCCCGCAAGATGCAATCGAGAGAGAAGGAGCAAGGCAGATGAACGACGTCATCGAGATCGACCCACGCCAGCAGACGCTGAAGACGATCGGCCACATCAGCTATCTGATGCATGCCATCGTCGCCGTCGGCGCCGTGCTGCCGGGCGTGCAGGCCAGCGTGCTGCTGCTGCTGATCGCCTTCTTCCTCGACATGATCAAGCGCGACGAGGCGCGCGGCACCTGGCAGGAGTCGCATTTCAGCTGGCGCATTCGCAGCGTGCTCTGGGCCGGCGGCCTGTACCTGATCACAGCGCCGCTCTGGCTGCTGCTGCTCCTGCCCGGCTGGATCGCCTGGGCCTGCATCTCGATCTGGTTCCTCTACCGCATCGTCCGCGGCTGGCTGAACCTATCGTCGAACACGCCGATGCCGATGTGAGGCGAGCGCCATGAACCGTGACCCGAACTGCGTCTTCTGCAAGATCGTCGCCGGCCAGATCCCGAGCAAGAAGGTCTACGAAGACGACGAGCTGCTCGCTTTTCACGACGTCGCGCCGTGGGCGCCGGTGCATGTGCTCGTCATTCCGAAGCAGCACATCGCCAGCTTCTACGACGTTGGCGAGGCGCACACCGCGATGCTCGGCCGCGTCATGGCGCTGGCGCCGCGGCTGATGCAGGAGCTGGGCGTGACGAACGGCTTTCGCACCCTTGTCAACACCGGCGCCGACGGACGTCAGGAAGTACCGCACCTCCACGTCCACGTCATGGGCGGTCCGCGTCCCTGGGCGAAGGGCTGACCTAGAATCCGCCGCAATTCCTCTCTCGAAAGAACGCCATGGGTTCCATCAGTATCTGGCACTGGCTGATCGTCCTGCTCATCGTCGTGCTCGTGTTCGGCACGAAGAAGCTGAAGAACATGGGCAGCGACCTGGGCAGCGCCGTCAAGGGCTTCAAGGACGGCGTTCGCGACGGCACCGCCTCGCCCGACGATCCGGCGTCGCCGACCAAGCAGGTCAGCACGGCGCGCACCGTCGATCCGGGCACGATCGACGTCGAGGCCAAGACCAAGTCGTGACCGCCTGAGCGGCGCCGCGGCCCGACCCGCGAAGCCCGCCGGAGCGCACCGCCCCCGCCATGATCGACTTCGGCTTCGACAAGATCGCCCTCATCGGCGCCGTCGCGCTCATCGTGATCGGCCCGGAAAAGCTGCCGCGCGT
>JANXWR010000435.1 GCA_025351025.1 Burkholderiales bacterium
GCCACCAACGCGCCGGCGCGGTCGGCGCGGCGCGGGTCGTCGATGGCCGAAACGATGGAGAGAAAGCCGGCGTAGAGAAAGAGCAGGATCAGCTCCGAGGTGAGCCGCGCGTCCCAGACCCACCACGTGCCCCAGGTCGGCTTGCCCCAGAGCGCGCCGGTCCACAGGGCGAGGAAGGTGAACATCGCGCCGGTCGGTGCGATGGCGCGCGCCAGCATCGAGGCGAGGCGGGCGTTGAAGGCCCAGCCGATCGCCGCCCAGAAGGCCATCGCCAGGTAGAGCAGCATCGACATCCAGGCGGCAGGCACATGGATGAAGATGATGCGATAGGCGTCGCCCTGGGTCGCGTCGGTCGGCGCGCGGAAAAAGCCGATGAAAAGCCCCGCCGCGGCAAGTGCCGCGAACGCCGCCCAGCACCAGGGCACGAGCGCGCCCGCCAGCCGGTAGAAGCGGACCGGGGCAGCGAAATGAAAGAAGCGGATCGACGAGCTCCTCATGGCCGGTAGGCGACGATTGTCCTTCCTCTGCGGAAGCGCCTGTTACAACCGGTCATTCGGTGGCGATGCGCAGGGCGGCCGCCGTCGCCGGCGGGGCGATCAGCGCCGTGAAGATGAGAAATGCGCCGAGTAGCGAATAGTGGCCGCGTGCCGAGAGCCCGGCGTCGATCGCCGAGACCGCACCGGCGCCGAAGATCAGCGCCGGGACGCAGAGCGGCACGATCAGCAGGATGAGCAGCGCCGCGCCACCGCGCAGGCCGAGCGTCAAGGCCGCGCCCAGGCCGCCGAGCAGGCTCAGCACCGGTGTGCCGAGCAGCAGCGTCAGGGCGAGCGAGGTGATCGCTTCGCCGCGCATGTCGAACATCAGACCGAACAGCGGTGCCGCGACGACCAGCGGCACGCCGGTCAGCAACCAGTGCGCCGTCGCCTTGCCCAGCACCAGGCCGAGCTTGTCGGCGACGCCGGGCCCGCTGGCGATCAGCATCTGCTCGAGCGAACCATCAGCGAGGTCGCCGGCGTAGAGCTGCGTCACCGAGAGCATCGCCGCGAGCAAGGCCGCGACCCAGACGACGCCCGGCGCGATCTGGCGCAGCGTCTGTGGCTCCGGGCCAACGCCGAGCGGAAACAGGCTGATGGCGACGGTGAAGAAGGCGATCGGCAGGAGCGCATCGGCGCGGCGCCGCGCCGCCAGGCGCAGGTCGCGTGCGACCAGGGTGCCGAAGACGCCGCTCATGCGGCGACCGGCGCATCGATCGTCACGACGAGAGGCACTGGATAGGCGAGTGTCAGCGGCAGGTGGCTGGTCAGGACGACGCTGCCGCCGCGCCGCGCGTGCTCGGCGAGCAGCGTGTTCACTGTCTCGATGCCGGCGGCGTCGAGCGCGTCGAAGGGCTCGTCGAGCAGCCAGGTCGCGGGCGTGGCCGGAACACCGAGACGCGCCAGCGCGACGCGTCGGCGCTGCCCTTGCGAGAGCGTGCGCACCGGCGCATGGTGTCGGCTCGACAGGCCGAAGCGGGCGAGCGCGGCGTCGAGTTCGGCGCTCGTCGGTGCCTCGCCGGCGAGCGCCAGAAGAAAGCGCAGGGACTCGGCGACGGTCAGGTCCTCCTTCAGCGCGTTGGCGTGCGCCAGATAGACGAGACATCGCTGCGGCGTCGGGTCGTGCCAGGCGATCTCGCCGGCCTCGGGCGCGGACAAGCCCGCCAGGGTGCGCAGAAAGGTCGTCTTCCCCTGGCCGTTGGCGCCACGCACCCAGATGATCTGGCCGGCGCCGACCGTGAAGTCGAGGTCGCGGAAAAGCGTGCGCTCGCCGCGCCGACAGGTGACGCCGGCGACGCGCAGACGGACGGCGGGTGCGCCGAAGGGGCTCGTCTCCATGCTTGGGCGCGATTGTGATGGCTGGCCGCGCCCGTAAACTCCTCGCCCACACGAGGGGAGAGATCGGGATGCTTTTCGGCAAGCTGCTACCGCGAGAAGGCAACTTCTTCGAGCTGTTCAACCAGCACGGCAACTACATCGCCGAAGGCGCGCGCGCCTTCATCCGGCTGATCCAGCACTACGCCGATCCGGACCTGCGCGACAAGCACACCGGCGAGGTCGGCACCGCCGAGCGGCAGGCCGACCGGATCACCGCCGAGGTGAACCGCCTGCTGCACAAGACCTTCATCACGCCGATCGATCGCGAGCAGATCTTCGGCCTGATCAACGCCATGGACGACGTGCTCGATCTGCTCCAGGACGCCAGCGAGACGATGTCGCTCTACGACGTACAGGCGATGAACGACGACATCCTGCGCCTGGGCGACCTGAGCGCCAAGTGCTGCGAGCGCGTGCAGCACGCGGTCTCGCTGCTCCCGAAGATCAGCCAGCCCGAGGTCGCCGCGGCGGCGCTCAAGACCTGCGAGGAGATCGATCGCCTCGAGTCCGACGCCGACCGCGTCATGCGCTCGGCGATGTCGCGCCTGTTCCGCGAGGAAAAGGACGTGCGCGAGCTGATCAAGCTGAAGGCCGTCTACGAGCTGCTCGAGTCGATCTCGGATCGCTGCGAGGACGTGGCCAATCTCATCGAGGGCGTCGTCCTCGAGAACTCGTGACGCCTCGCCGATCGATCGGCGTCCGCGTCGGTGCGCGCATGAGCCTCGCCCGGCCGCCCGAAGAGGCTCATTCCCGCCCGTTGGGACCGGCCCCAGGCCCTAGGGTGCATCAATGAGCACCGTCCAGACCTCGTTCTGGGTGGTCGCGCTGCTTGTGGTGCTGGCCGTCGCCTTCGACTTCATGAACGGCTTTCACGACGCCGCGAACTCGATCGCCACCGTCGTCTCGACCGGCGTGCTGAAGCCGCAGCAGGCGATCGTCTTCGCCGCCTTCTTCAACATCGTCGCCATCTTCGTCTTCCATCTCAGCGTCGCCGCGACGATCGGCAAGGGCATCGTGCAGCCCGGCGTCGTCGACCACCACGTCGTCTTCGGAGCCCTCATCGGCGCGATCTTCTGGAACCTCGTCACCTGGTGGTGGGGTATCCCGTCGAGCTCCTCGCACGCGCTGATCGGCGGCATCGTCGGCGCGGTTATCGCCAAGTCCGGGGCCAGCTCGCTGATCGCCTCGGGCGTCTGGAAGACGGTGCTCTTCATCTTCGTCTCGCCGGTGCTCGGCTTCCTGCTCGGCGCGCTGCTCATGGTGGTCGTCGCCAACGTGTTCCGACATGCGTCGCCGCTCAAGGTCGACAACCTGTTCCGGCGGCTGCAGCTCGTCTCGGCGGGCCTCTACAGCCTGGGCCACGGCGGCAACGACGCGCAAAAGACGATCGGCATCATTTGGATGCTGCTCATCGCCTCAGGCTACGCGGCCGCCAACTCGGCGATGCCGCCTTCCTGGGTCATCTGGTGCTGCTACATCGCGATCGGCCTGGGCACGATGTTCGGCGGCTGGCGCATCGTCAAGACCATGGGCCAGCGGATCACCAAACTCAAACCTGTCGGTGGTTTTTGCGCGGAGACGGGCGGCGCGATCACGCTCTTTCTCGCCACCGCGCTCGGCATCCCGGTCTCGACGACGCACACCATCACCGGCGCGATCGTCGGCGTCGGCTCGGTGCGGCGGGCCGCGACGGTGCGCTGGGGCCTGGCCGGCAACATCGTCTGGGCTTGGATCTTTACGATCCCGGCCTCGGCGTTCGTCGCGGCGGTGTTCTACGCCGTAGGGCTCTGGCTCTTCGACTGACGATCAGCCGGGCGCCTGCGCCTCGAAGTAGCGTTGCGCCGTGAATGCGATCGTCGCCATCGTCACCGTGGCACCGAGGGCCAGCGCGACGATGACGCCGACGATGGCGGCGCGGCCCGACGGGGCGGCGCCGAAGCGCTGGCCGTAGCGCGCCTGCCAGCGCTCGTCGGGCGTGAGGCCGCAGACGATGGCCGAGAGCATGGCGATGGCGACCATCGCGCCGAGCAGCGGCACGAGCTCGCTGCCGAGCCGGTCTTCCGTGCCGAACTGGCGCATGCGCCAGAAGCCGTAGGCGCCGACCAGCGTCAGCGGCAGATGCAACCAGGCCCAGACGTCGCGCGCGCCATGCAGATAGAAGCGATGCAGGCCGAGGCTGCCGCCGAGGACGGCGAGCCAGGTCGCGACCGCCTTGGAGCGGGCGCCGGCGCCGGTCATGCCGCCGGCAGCGATGCGCCGTAGCCGATGCTCTTCTGCATGACGACGACGTCGAGCCAGCGACCGAACTTCCACCCCGCGGCCTGCATGGTGCCGACCGGCGCGAAGCCGAGCGCGCGGTGCACGCCGATCGAGCCGGTGTTGGCCGAGTCGCCGATCACCGCGAGCATCTGCCGCACGCCGGCGGCCTCGCAGCGGGCCAGCAGCTCGGCGAGA
>JANXWR010000407.1 GCA_025351025.1 Burkholderiales bacterium
ATGCGGTCCAAGGCGGAATTGAGCAACTTTTCGGCGGCTGGTTTCATGGCAATCTCCGGGTTGGGGTGAAGGCGCCACTGTCGCGCTGACGCGCTTGGGCGTCCCCAAGCACAGCCAAAACAATCCCAAAACATCGTGCCTAGCGTCGATTCAGAGTCACAAGGCCCGGACAGCCCGTCGGCGCGACTGCGCTTCGGTCTGGCGGGTCGCTTCGAACTGAAACCCGCCGAGCGCCGCCTGCTGGTGGACGGCCAAGTCGCCACGCTCGGCGGGCGCGCGCTGGATCTGCTGATAGCGCTGGCGAGCCAGCCCGATCATCTGTTCACCAAGAGCGAGTTGCTCGATCGCGTGTGGCCCAACCTGGTGGTCGAAGAAGCCAATCTGCAGATGCAGATCAGCAATTTGCGCAAGGTATTGGGCGGCGATGCGATCGCCACCGTGCCCGGGCGCGGCTACCGCTTCGTGGCCCCGCTGGCGGGTGCCGCGGAGCCGGTGGCGAGGGCGACATCTGCCCAGACGGCTGCGCCGGCACGCCGCCCCGGCGGCCTGTTCGGCCGGGATGCCGATCTGGCCCGGCTCGAAGGGCTGTTGCGCAGCGCTCGCTGCGTCACCTTGGTTGGCCCGGCGGGGGTGGGCAAGACCAGCCTGGCGCGTGTCGCGGCGGCGCGCTTTGCGCAGCCAAGCGTCTGGGTCGACGCCGCCCCGCTGAGCCGCGGCGATCAACTCGTCGGCGCCGTGGCACGGGCGCTCGACGCCCCGCTGACAGAGGGCGAGCCCGCGCCGCAACTGCTGCACGCGCTGCAAGGTCGCGAGCTGCTGCTGGTGCTCGACAACGCCGAGCACCTGGTTCAGGCCTGTGCCGAACTGGCCGCGCTGCTGAGTCCGCTGCCCGGCTTGGCGCTGCTGGTGACGAGCCAGCTGCCGCTGGCGGTGGCCAGCGAACGTGTGCAACGGCTCGAGCCGCTGGCACTGCCTTCGCCTGGCGCCCACACAGCCGACCCGGACGACGACGGGGCGCTCGGATTGCTGCTGCAGCGCATCGTCGCGGCCGACCACCGCTTCCAGGTCAGCGCGGCAAGCCGGGCCGTGCTGGGCGAGATCTGCACCCAGCTCGACGGTCTGCCGCTGGCCCTTGAAATGGCCGCCGCACGGGTGCCGCTGATGGGCCTGAACGGCGTGCGCGAGGCGCTGGCAGAGCGCTTTGCGCTGCTCACGCGGGGTCACCGCGACGCCGCGGCGCGCCATCGCACCTTGCACAACGCGCTCGACTGGAGCTATCGCCTGCTGAACCCCGGCGAGCAGCGGCTGTTCCGCGCGCTGGGCGTGTTCGTCGGCGGCTTCACGCTGGAGTTGGCGGTGGCGCTGGTGTGCGACGAGAGCGGCCTGCCCGAAGCGCCGGCGCGCTGGGACGTCATCGACGGGTTGGCGGCACTGGTCGACCGATCACTCGTCACGGTCAGCGCCGACGACCCGCCGCGCTATCGCCTGCTGGAATCGATGCGCGCCTTCGCCCTGCAGCAGATGGCCGCGTCGGGCGATGAACTCGACCGGGCCCGCCGCAGCCATGCGCTCGTGTTGTCGGCCCTGTTCTGGCGTTTCGAGTTCGGCGACGCCGACGTCATGGCGCGCTGCTTGGCCGATATGGAGAACGCCCGCGAGGCGGCCGCCTGGGCGCAGTTGCACGACCTCTGCCGCGCGGCACAACTCTGCGCCCGCGCAAGCCACGTCAGCACCTTCAGCGTCTGGCGCAACGAGTGCACCCTATGGTTGCGAGCGCTGCAGCCCGCGATGGACTCACCCGCAGGGCTTGCCCTGCCGGCCGACGTGCAGGCCACGTGGTGGACCGAGATGGGACGCACCGCAACCTTCCTGGGCGACCAGCAAGCCAGCGCCGCCGGCCGCCGCGCCGTGGCCCTGTGGCAGCCGCTGCAACAGCCCAGCGCGGCGCTGTTCGCGGCCGTCGTCTGGGTGCGCGCGATCAGCCAAGCCGGCGACGAACTCGATCAGGCCTGCGCGGCGCTGCGCTCGCTGGCGGCCGAGCTGCCCGATGCGACTGCCCGCGAGCGCTTCAGGATACATGGCGCGCTGACCAACGCCGCGCTCACCCGCGGTGACTTTGCGGCCGTGCTCGAAGGCCGGCTCGTCGAGATGGAACTGGCGCGCGCTCTGGGCCTGGACGAGATGGTCGACACGGCCGAGTCCAACGTCGTGGAGGCGCTCAACGCACTGGGCCGCCATGCCGAGGCGGCCGAGCGCGGCTCAAGGCTGCTGGCCCGCATCGACCTGCGCAACGCGGATGCCGACGCCAATCTGCCCTGGGTTCTGGCCGGCCTGATGGAAGCGCTGATCGAGACGCAGCGCTTGGACGAGGCACTGCCGCTGGTGCCGCGTGCCTGCGCCGCCGGCCAGCGCTACGAGACGCTGGTCATCCTGCCGGTGCTGGCATGGCTGGCCGCGTCGCGGGGTCACTTCGAGGCGGCTGCGCGCTTGGTCGGCCATGCTCGGCAACGCTTCGAATCGCGCCGCGCAGTGCTCGACAACAGCGAGGAGAGAATGCTGCAACGTGCCCAGGCCGCAGCGGCAACCGTGCTTCAGGCCACGCGTGTGGACGAACTGATACGCCACGGCCGCTCGCTCGGCGACGACGCGGCCTCGGCCCTGGCAGCGAGCGGCGACGCCCCGTCTCCTCTTCGCTGAGCGCAGTACCTTCTGACCGGCGCGGCCTTGGGGCCCGAACGGGCGCAAGAGCTGGTGCAGCAAGGGCGATCGCTCGCCGACGACGCTGCCGAAGCACTCGCCGCCGGCGACGAGCCGTAGCCGGACTTGATCCGCTTTCATGGCGTGCTGGCGCCCAACGCCAAGCTGCGCGCGCTGGTGGTGCCGCAAGAGGCTGAGGCGCCCGCGCAGGCCGCGCCACCCGCCGAGTGCGAGGCGGGCTGTGCGCATCACCACCCGGTGCGGC
>JANXWR010000460.1 GCA_025351025.1 Burkholderiales bacterium
CAACGCTGAAATTACGCGACCCACTTTCCGTCACGATCTCGCGGAAGTGCTGCCGGTCGCTCTTCCGGCGAGCGCGGCCGCTTCGGGGACCAAGCCATGATAGGAAGCCGCGCATGCGAGTCGGTGCAGGTCATTCCCGCCAGCGAGCGCCATTCGTTCCGAACAGCGGAGGCGGCCGATCCTGCTCCTTCTTGGCGCACCAAGCGCCCCAGATGATTAGCTTTTCGATCAGGTCTTGCCTGCCGAGCTTGGGACCGGGAAGAGCGGCAATTTCTTCGATCAACTTGATGGCTGTTGGTCCCGGGAAGTAGTCCCATCGCACCCGGTCAGGATTGCGGGCCATCGTCTAGATCCCCGTGCGGACGATGTAGACCGCAACGGGCAAATGCTCGGTGCCAGCCTTCGCGTGCTGCTGGAGGTCTTCGTAGCTCTCGCCCGGTAGGCGATCGAAGGAAGGTCCTTTGGCGCCGCTCAACGGGTCAAGCCCGACGACTGTCTTCATGTCTCCCGAGCCATCGTGAAAGGTGATGACGACGAAGGGCCGCTCGGCTGTGCTGCCTGAGACCTTTTCGAGGGCTTCGATTCGCCTGTCAATGTTCGCGGTCATGCTTGTTCCTTGAGCATTGCGTCGAGTTCGGTGAGTTCCTGGGCGAGTGATCGGCGGGGATGCAAGCATGGCAAGTTGGGCGCCGCCGGCTCCCCTTTCGCCTCTCGGTTGAGCTTCGCGAACTCGCATGCAAGGCAAACGCCACCACGCGAGCCCTCCAGCGCGGCTAGGCGCCTCTGAATCGCGGCCGTCATGGCGTCGGCCCCTGCTTGGCGTTGCGAGCTTCTAGGGCCGCGATTCGCTTCTCCAGCTCGTCGGACTCCGTGAGCTTGGCGAGGTTGGCGAGCGCGGTTAGCAAGATCCCGCCCTGAGCGGCCGGAAGTTCGCCAGAGGCCACGGCTGCGATGACCGCCTGGCCCTGAGCGGTAAGGGTGTTGCCGGGCAGTTCTAGCGCTTGTGCCTGGTCAGTCGGCTTGTAGGCCGGCACGTACCGTTCGAGAAGCAGTCGAGCGGAGGTAGCGTCCCCGCTCTTGGCCTGCTCGGCCAGCTTCTCGATGATCTGGGGCACATGCTCCGCGATCTCCGCCCGCAGCTTTGCGATCTTCCCTTCGCCGGGCTTCCTGCCGGAGGGTTGGCGCGCGGCACGCTCGGGCGACGCAGATCGACCTGGCCGCGCTCGTTGACACCGTGCAGCGCAAACACGTTCTTGGCGAGGTCGATGCCAACGTTCAAAATGGCCATGACTTCCCCTTCCGAGTAAGTTGATGAGACTTCGTACTTCCCATCGTGGCACTCGTTGCCGGTCTCCGCACATGCGGATAGCTCGGGACGGGGAAATCCCTTCCATTCGTTAGGCGTCACACTCCTGATAGGAACTCGCAATGAAGTCTGAAAACACAACCGCACAAGTCGGGAGCCGGGCAGCGACGATCCAAGCCAGGCCGCACCCCGTGCCGATCGATGTCGCGACATGTGCCGTTCTCGTTGTTGATATGCAAAACGATTTCGGCATGGAAGGCGGCATGTTCCACCGGGCTGGCGTCGACATCTCGATGATCAAGCACGCCGTGGAGCCCACTGGAAAGGTAATCGCGGCGGCTCGACTCAACGGCATTCCGGTGCTACCTGAAGCTGGCCTTCAACGCAGACCTTTCGGACGCAGGTGCCAAGGACAGCCCCAACGTCAGACACCAGCGAATGGGTGTCGGATCTGTCGTGCAGGCGCCGGGTGGCGGCGAAAGCCGCATCCTCATACGCGACACTTGG
The DNA here is from genome assembly GCA_025351025.1 of Burkholderiales bacterium. Classification (GTDB taxonomy): domain Bacteria; phylum Pseudomonadota; class Gammaproteobacteria; order Burkholderiales; family Burkholderiaceae_C; genus Schlegelella_A. The sequence continues at coordinate 1,814 of JANXWR010000460.1, forward strand.
AACACAGACATCCTGTCGGAACTCACGCCGGAACTTGGCGATGTCGTTCTCTACAAGCATCGATTCAGCGGATTCTTTGAAACCGAGCTCGACGCCGTACTCCGGCGGCTCGGCACCAAGCATCTCATCGTCACTGGATGCACTACGAGCATCTGCGTGGAAGCAACCATTCGCGATGCGCTGTTCAGGGATTATTCCTGTGTCCTCCTAGAAGATTGCGCCGGAGAGCCTATCGGCTATGACCTTCCGAGGAGCAATCACGACGCCTCACTGTTGACGATCCAGGTGTTGCTCGGCTGGACCTCGTCTTCCGCAGAGTTCATTCACGCCCTCGTCGCGCGTGACCCTGCCTCCGCTGCCGCCGAGACGCCGAGTTGAGGCACCCTTCGGCTACGCAGCTCCCATGACGCTAAACCTCTCCACGAGAGGACGCTCCAAAGCCCGCTTCGCGCCCTTTGGCAAGTTCGCTCGTTAGCGCCGGGCTTCCTTGCAGTCGAAGCGCGGGCCGCCGCCCGAACTCGACGCCGCCTTCAGATCGATCGATACCGCAGCGCCGGCTGCCCGTAGACGATCTCGGCCGCCTCCTCGGGCGCCATCAGGCGCCAGCGCGCGCTCTGCGCCATGTCGTCGACGACCAGGGTCACCGCCTGCGCGCCGATCGCTTCGTCGAGCTGCAGATAGCGGGCGATGCAACGCACCTTCCACTGCGCGGTATCCGACACGTAGTGAAAGGTCACGCCGGGCGCATCGAGGCGCATCGGGTCAGTGTCCATGGCGGATTCTCGCCACGCCCGCGATGCGATCCGCCCGGCAGGAAGCTCCGCACGCCCATTCCGTCACGTCACCGTCGATCGCGTCGCGGCGTAGAGTCGTTCCCATGAACGCACTCCGGCGCTTGCGCTGCATCGCTCCCATGTCTCGTCCTTACGATTTGCCGTATGCGCTGCTCGCCCTCGCGGCGGCTTTCTTGCTCGGCGGCTGCGCGTCGCCGCCTTCGGCCGCTCTGCCACCTGCGCCACCACCGACCGCGCCAGCGGCATTGCCGGCCTTCAGTGCCGACGAGGTGGCCTGGAGCACGACGGCGGGATCGGCGACAGTGCTGGGCGTGGCCCGGGTCGGCTCGAACACCACGCACACCTGTGCCGGCGCAGAGGCGCAGCTCGTCCCAGCGAGCCCTTTCGCGACCGCGATGATGCGCACGGTGTTCGGCAACGCGACGCGCGGCTATGTGACGATCGCATCGTCGCCGCCGTATCCGCGCACCATTCCGCCCGACTTTCCCCGGTCGATCCGGCGCGTCGCGTGCAGCCCGTCGGGCGAGTACCGCTTCGAAGGCGTCCCGGCTGGGACCTACTACCTGTTCGCCAACGTCGTCTGGCGCGAGGGTGACGAAGCGATGCCGCGCGGCGGCGCGCTGATGCGACGGATCGACGTTCACGAGCAGACCGAGTTGCGCGTCGTGCTCCAGCCCTGACCGCGGCGCCGTCACGATTTCACCCCGTTCGGCCGGGTCGGCCGTTCAACGCATGTCCACCACTTCCGATCTGGAGCCTCGACATGCCGACCCGCCGCCTTCTGCTCGCCCTGCTCGCCGCCGCGGCCGCCAGCGCCTGCACCTCGACCCCCGCCTGTGCTGCAGGCAATCTCGTCGACATGCAAGTCGTCGATCGCAGCCGCGGCGACCTGCTCTCGACCTGGCGCTACCGCGGCTCGAGCTACGTCGCCGGCCGGCCGGGCGACCGCTACGCGGTGCGCCTGACCAACCGCTCCGGCGCGCGCGTGCTCGTCGTCCTCTCGGTCGACGGCGTCAACGCGGTGAGCGGCGAAACGGCGTCGACCGGGCAGACCGGCTACGTGCTCGGCCCCTGGCAAACGGCAGAGATCACCGGCTGGCGCAAGAGCTATTCCGAGGCGGCGGCGTTCTACTTCACCGCCCTGCCCGACTCCTATGCGGCGCGCACCGACCGGCCCGACAACGTCGGCGTCATCGGCGCCGCGGTGTTCCACGAGCGCGTCCAGCAGCCGGTGCTGCGGCCGTTCGAGTCGCAACCGCCGGTCGCCAGCAATCGCCTCGACGGCGGGGTGCGGCAGGAGCCGGAGCGCCGCGCCCAGGCCACCGGCAGCGCCGGCGCCGCCGATGCATCGGGCGAGCGCTCGAACGCTGCCCCGGACGCCGCCGCGCCACCGCCGATGACGCACGACCGCGACACGCTGGCCAAGGCCGAGAAGCTCGGCACCGGCCACGGCGAGCGCGAGTATTCGCCGACGACGCAGACGACCTTCGAGCGCGCGAGCACCCAGCCGGCCGAGATCGTCCAGGTGCGCTACGACAGCTATGCAAATCTCGTGGCCGCCGGAATCATCGGCCGGCCGAGGCCGCCGGTCGTTCCGGATCCGTTTCCCCGGTTTGCCCCGGACCCGCGCTGAGCAACGTCCGGGCCTCCTGTCCGGCGTGGTTCAACGAATCGGACAGTGCTGCGGATCCTGGGGCTCGATGATTCCCCATCGAACGACGCCAGTCGCGCCATCGGTCGCCTGACGTTGCGACACGGCCCAGGGCAAATTCCAGGTGCCGGTGATCGACGCCTGCGCCATCAAGCTGTCGAGTGCCGCGCTCTTGACGGAGCTTCCGTCGGCGTCCTCGGTCAGGTCGTCGAGAACGAGCGCCCCGCAGGCGGCCACTGCCGTCTCGTCCACCCAGGGCGACTTGAAGACGTGCCCGTCGATCAGCACTGCGACCCGATCGCCGGTGTGGGCCACGATGTTGCCGCCCAGCCAGATGTCCGAGACGACGATCCGCAAGGGCGCATCGGTCTGCACCTTCCAGATCGCCGACGCTTTCGACGCGAGCAGCGCGCCAGGAAAATTGGCGCGGGTCCTGAAGTGCAGCCGGTCGGCGACGACGGTCTTGCCGACCGTCATGCCCACGCTCAACACGACATGGGTCGCAACGACGACCGCGATGGTCCGCCGCAGCATGAGCGGGGTGTCGACGCGTTTCACGCAGGCCATCGCGATCAGCCCGCAATAGAGGAAGGCGTTGCTGCCCCATCGCGACTGCAACTCGGTCTGCGTCGCCACGGCGAACACCATCGTCAGCGCCAGCGGGGACAAGGCCACGATCCAGAGGAAGAAGAGCTGGCGCCCCGATCCGGACGGGATGGTCACGTCGGCGACCGGTCCTCGCCGCCACATCGCAATGAAGGCCAGCCCCAGAAGCATCGGCGCCAGTCGCAGCGCCTGGATCAGCGCGAAGTCCGCCAGCCCCCTCAGGCCGGCCAGCACGCCGGGCATGGGTCGGGTGACCGACCGCGCATAGTGGAAAGGAAGGAAGTCGGACGAGCGTAGCCAGAGGACGTGCGGCAGTAGCACCACCGCGAATGTCGCGAACGCGATGCCCAGTCCGAGGAAGCTGGCGCGGTTGTGCAGCCGTCGGTCGAAGGCGAAGTACAGCAGCAGGCCGACGATCGGCATCAAGGCGACGTATTTCACCAGCAACGACAAGCCGGCGAACAGGCCGGCGACGGCCCAGAGCTGCCAGGACCGGCGCCAGGACGCCAGGTAGAAGAACAGCACCGTCGCAGCCTGGAACGGGAGCAGCGCGGTGCTGTGATTGAAGCTGTCGGCGCCGATGTTGTGATAAGCCACCAACGAGGTCAGCGAGGTGGCGATCAGTGAACGGCGAGGCGACATGAATTCGCAGCCGAGGCGCCACACCAGCATGAGCGCCACCGCCACGCAGACTTGCGTCGCCACGAAGGGCAGCGCGACCGACGGACCGAACACGCGCAGCAGCCCGTGCATGATCCAGGACGGCATCGGCGGATGCTTCCAGTAGCCGTTCTCGAGCGAGAACGCCCACACGAACTGCTCGGCCGAGTCGATCTCCGGCGCGCTGTAGGTGAGGCCGAAGGCGAAGCCCC
>JANXWR010000537.1 GCA_025351025.1 Burkholderiales bacterium
CCTGCATGACCGCATGCTGGGCGCCGATCATTTGAGCGACGTCGTGTTCGTGGACCAGTCGCCGATCGGCAAGACCGCGCGCTCCAACCCGGTGAGCTATGTCGGCGCGTGGGACTCGATCCGCGAGATCTTCGCCGGCGCGGCGCTGGCGCGGCAACGCGGCTACACCGGATCGAAGTTCAGCTTCAACAGCGGCGATGGCCGCTGCCCGACCTGTGGCGGCTCGGGCTTTGAGCACGTGGAGATGCAGTTCCTCTCGGATGTCTACCTGCGTTGCCCGGATTGCGACGGAAAACGCTACCGGCCCGAGATCCTGGAAGTGACGATTGAGCGGCAGCCGATCGGCGCGCTCAGGCCGCGCGCACTGAATGTGGCCGACGTGCTGGACCTGACCGTGAGCGAAGCCGCTTCGCTGTTCGCGAACGACCGCGACGTGATCCGCGCATTGCAGCCGATCGTCGATGTCGGTCTCGATTACGTGAAGCTGGGCCAGCCGGTGCCGACGCTCTCCGGCGGCGAGGCGCAGCGCCTCAAGCTCGCCGGCTTTCTGGCCGAGGCGGCGCTGAACTCGAGCGCCAGCCGGCAGGCACTGGCGCGCCGCGGCACGCTCTTCATGTTCGACGAGCCGACCACCGGGCTGCACTTCGACGACATCGCCAAGCTGATGCGCTCGTTCCGCAAGCTGCTCGAGGCCGGCAACTCGATCATCGTCATCGAGCACAACCTCGACGTCATCCGCGCCTCGGATTGGCTGATCGACCTCGGACCCGAGGGCGGCGATGCCGGCGGCGAAGTGGTCGCCACCGGCACGCCCGAGGACGTGAAGCGGCACGCCCATTCGCACACCGCCAAGGCCCTGCGCGACTACGACATCGCGCTCGGCTTCGAGGGCCATGCGGTCGAGGAAGGCCGGCCGCTGCAATACCTGCTGAAGCCGGCGCGCGAGCGGCACACCGAAGACCCGAACATCCGCATCGTCAACGCGCGCGAGCACAACCTGAAGTCGCTGGATGTGTCGATCCCGCGCGGCAAGTTCAGCGTCATCACCGGCGTCTCGGGCTCGGGCAAGTCGACGCTGGCCTTCGACATCCTTTTCAACGAAGGCCAGCGCCGCTACCTCGAATCGCTGAACGCCTATGCGCGCTCGATCGTGCAGCCGGCCGGCCGGCCCGAGGTCGACGCCGTCTACGGCATTCCGCCGACGGTGGCGATCGAGCAGCGCCTCTCGCGCGGCGGCCGCAAGAGCACGGTCGCGACGACGACCGAGGTCTGGCATTTCCTGCGCCTGCTCTACGTCAAGCTCGGCGTGCAGCACTGCGTCAAGGACGGCACGCCGGTGCAGCCGCAAAGCGTCGAGTCGATCGCCGCGCAGATCCTGCGCGACCATGCCGGCGAGCACGTCGGCGTGCTGGCGCCGCTGGTGGTGGCGCGCAAGGGCGTCTACACAGACCTCGCCAAGTGGGCGAAGGGGCGCGGCCACACGCACCTGCGCGTCGACGGCGAGTTCATGAAGGTCGATCCCTGGCCGCGGCTCGACCGCTTCAAGGAGCACACGCTCGAGCTGCCGGTGGGCGACGTGATCGTCGATCCCGCCAACGAAGCGGCGCTGCGCAAGCTGCTCGACAAGGCGCTCGACACCGGCAAGGGCGTGCTGCACCTGCTCGCGCCGCTGACCGGCCTGCGCGGCGCCATGCTCGCCGGCACGCCGACGCGCAAGCTCGGCGAAGTGAAGGTGTTCTCGACCCGGCGCGCCTGCCCGACCTGCGGCACGAGCTATCCCGAGCTCGACCCGCGCATGTTCAGCTACAACAGCAAGCACGGCTGGTGCACGACCTGCGTCGGCACGGGTCTCAAGCTCAACCGCGATCAGCGCAAGGCCTACGACGACTCCGTGCGGGACGACGACAACCGCGGCCGCGAACAGAGCTTTCCGGCCGAGGAAGCCGAGGTCGAAGGCATCGTCGACGAAGCCTGCCCCGACTGCGCCGGAACACGCCTCAATCCGACCTCGCGCGGCGTCAGCTTCGACGACAAGTCGATCGCGTGGATCGCGCAATGGTCGGTGGCCGACGCGCGCAAATGGGTCGAATCGCTGGCCCTGGTCGGCCGCGAGGCCGAGATCGCCCGCGACGTCGTCACCGAGATCAAGAGCCGGCTCGAGTTCCTGGAAGAAGTGGGTTTGAGCTACCTGACGCTCGACCGCGCCGCGCCCACGTTGTCCGGCGGCGAGGCGCAGCGCATCCGCCTCGCGGCGCAGCTGGGCTCCAACCTGCAGGGCGTCTGCTACGTGCTCGACGAGCCCACCATCGGCCTGCATCCGCGCGACAACAAGATCCTGCTGGACGCGCTCGCGCGCCTGGGCTCGCAGGGCAACACGCTGGTGGTGGTGGAGCACGACGAGGACACCATCCGTCGCGCCGACCACCTGATCGACATCGGCCCCGGCGCCGGCAAGCGCGGCGGCCGACTGGTGGCGGAAGGCACGGCTGCGGACCTGTCGGCAGTGCCCGACTCCGTCACCGGCCGCTGCCTCGCGCATCCCCAGACGCACCCGATGCAGCCGCGCCGCGAGGTCGCATTCGCGGCCGACGACGCCGGCGCCAGCACGCACATCACCGTGTTCGGCGCCAGGCTGCACAACCTGCAGGGCATGCCCGTGCGGGTGCCGTTGCAGCGCCTGGTGGCGATCACCGGCGTCAGCGGCTCGGGCAAGAGCACCATCGCGCGCGACGTGCTTCTGG
>JANXWR010000565.1 GCA_025351025.1 Burkholderiales bacterium
CCGAAGGCAGGACGGTGCAGCTCATGCTCTCGCCGGTGAACCTGCCCGAAGGCCGCGGCGGCTGGTCGTTCCGCATGCCACAGTCGACGGCGGTGATGGCGATCCCGATCGTCGAGGACTGGAAGAAGCTCGGCGTCAAGACCTACGGCTTCCTCGGCTACGCCGACGCCTACGGTGAGGCCTGGCTCACCGACATCAAGCCGCTGGCCGAGAAGGCCGGCATCAGGCTGGTCGACGTCGAGCGGTTCGCGCGCAGCGACACGGCGGTGACAGGCCAGGTGCTCAAGCTGACCGCGGCCAACCCGGACGTGATCCTCGTCGTCGCCTCGGGCAGCGGCGCGGCGATGCCGCACAAGGGCCTGGTCGAGCGCGGCTACCCGAAGGGCAAGATCTACCAGACGCACGGCGCGGCGACGATGGATCTGATCCGCGTCGGCGGTGCCGACGTCGAGAGCTCGTTCGTCTCGTCGGGACCGGCCGTCGTCGCCGAGAAGCTGCCCGACTCGAACGCCAGCAAGGCGCTCGGCATGCAATACAAGAGCGAGTTCGAGAAGGCCTACGGCAAGGGCTCGGCGAACCAGTTCGGCGCGCACGCCTTCGATGTCGTCATCGTCCTGCAGAAGGCGGTGCCGATCGCGCTGAAGAAGGGCAAGCCCGGAACGCCCGAGTTCCGCGCCGCCTTGAAAGACGCATTCGAGACGATGGGCCGCACGCCGGTCTCGCAGGGCGTTCTCAACTGGACCGCGACCGACCACTTCGGCTACACGCCGGAGACCGGCGTGCTGCTCAAGGTCGTGAACGGCGACTGGCAAGTCGTCCGCTGATGCCGCGCTCGTCGCCGCCGCCGGCGGCGCCTCCTTCGCCTGCTTCACCTGTGGCACGCTGACGCGCCATGGGCATGGATCTCAGCACCGCCGGCATCCTGCTGCTCGACGGCGTCACCAACGGCGCCGTCTACGCCTTGCTGGCGCTGGCGACGGTGCTGGTCTTCACGGTCACGCGCGTCATCTTCATTCCGCAGGGCGAGTTCGTCGCCTACGGCGCACTGACGCTGGCCGTGCTGCAGCTCGGCAAGGTGCCAGGCACGGCCTGGCTGCTGGTCGGCCTGGCCGCGGTCGCGGCGCTGATCGATCTCGTCGACGCCGTACGGCGCGGCCTGGCGGCGGCGGCGATGCTGCGCGGCCTGGTGCGCACGCTGCTCGCGCCGGCGATCGTCGCCGCGCTCACGGTCTGGGCGGCGCCGCTCAAGCTGCACCTGCTCGCGCAGAGCGCGCTCACGCTGGCCATCGTCACCTTGCTCGGGCCGCTCGTCTATCGGCTCGCCTACCAGCGCCTGGCCGATGCGAGCGTGCTCGTGCTGCTGATCGTCTCGGTCGGCGTGCACTTCGCGCTGACCGGGCTCGGCCTGGTCTTCTTCGGCGCCGAGGGCTTTCGCAACCCGAGCTTCTGGGACCAGCGCTTCTCCGCCGGCGCGATCTCGCTCTCGGGCCAGACGCTGATCATCTTCATCGCCTCGATCGTCCTCATCGTCGCCCTGTTCCTGTTCTTCGAGCGCACCTTGCGCGGCAAGGCCTTGCGCGCGACGGCGGTGAATCGCCTCGGCGCGCGGCTCATGGGCATCTCGACCTCGGGCGCCGGCAAGCTGAGCTTCGGCCTGGCTGCCTTCATCGGCGCGCTCTCGGGCCTCCTGATCGGGCCGACGACGACGATCTTCTACGACTCGGGCTTCCTGATCGGCCTGAAAGGCTTCGTCGCGGCGATCTTCGGCGCGCTGGCCAGCTACCCGGCGGCAGCGCTCGGCGCCTTGCTCGTCGGCGTACTTGAAAGCTTCAGCTCGTTCTATGCGAGCGCGTTCAAGGAAGTGATCGTCTTCACCCTGATCATTCCGGTGCTGCTCTGGCGTTCGTTCCAGCGTGGCCACGACGACGTGGAAGAGCAGTGAGCTTCCGCACCATTGCTCTCATCGTCTTCGCCATCGCGCTGGCGCTGGTGCCCGTGCTCACGCCCCCGAACAGCGAGTTCTGGATCACGCAGGCCAACTACATCGGCCTCTACGCGCTGGTCGTGATCGGCCTGGTGCTGCTCACCGGCATCGCCGGGCTGACCTCCTTCGGCCAGGCGGCGTTCGTCGGCATGGGCGCGTACACGGCGGCCTGGCTGACGCTCACGTACGGCATGTCGCCGTGGCTCACGGTCTGGATCGGCTTGGGCGTCACCGGCGTGGCGG
>JANXWR010000594.1 GCA_025351025.1 Burkholderiales bacterium
TCTACGCCGACAGCGACTTCCAGATCGGCCAGGTCACCGACGTGCTGCTCGGCAAGCTGACCAAGCGCAACGTCGACACCCGCTTCCTCGACCGCGAGGCGAAGATCCAGAAGATCGGCGGCGACAAGGTCAAGCAGCTCGTCGTCGTCAAGAGCGGCATCGACAGCGAGACCGCGAAAAAGCTGCAGACCTTCGTCAAGCAGAGCAAGCTCAAGGTGCAGGCCTCGATCCAGGGCGACACGGTGCGCGTCGTCGGCGCCAAGCGCGACGATCTGCAGACGGCGATGGCGTTGATCCGCAAGGAGATCGCCGACCAGCCCCTCTCGTTCACGAACTTCCGTGACTAAGCAATGAAGCCCCTACGCTCACTGCGTTTGCCGCCCCCCGAGGGGGTGCGGCCGGGCTTGGGGCGGCCCGGCGCCCGGCCGGCGCGATACCTCCTTCTCGCAGCGGCACTGCTGGTCAGCGCCGGTGCCGGGGCGCAATCGGTCTCGATGGCGGGCAGCCTGGGCAGTCGCGCACTCCTCGTCATCGACGGCAAGCCGCGCCAGCTCGCCATCGGCAGCACCGTCGACGGCGTACGCCTCATCAGCGTCAGCGGCAACGACGCGGTGGTCGAGGTCAAGGGCCAGCGCGTCACCCTGCAGCTCGGCGGCTCGCCCGCCAACCTGGGCGGCGCGGCGAGCGAGGGCACCGGCGACAAGATCGTCCTCACCTCGGTGAGCGGCGGCCACTTCGTGGCCACCGGAACGATCAATGGCCGCACCGTGCGCTTCGTCGTCGACACCGGCGCCACCAACGTCACCATCTCGCAGGCCGAGGCCGACGCCATCGGCCTCGACTACAAGAACGGCGAGCGCGGCTACACCAGCACCGCGAACGGGCCGGTGCCCGCCTACCGGGTCTCGCTCGCCGCCGTGCGCATCGGCGACGTGCAGGTCTACAACGTCGCCGCCACGGTGCTGCCGGCGCCGATGCCCTTCATCCTGCTCGGCAACAGCTATCTCGACCGCTTCCAGATGCGGCGCGAAAACGACCGCCTGACCCTCGAGAAGAAGTAGCCTCGGGACGACCTTGGCACCGAGGCGACAGCCGTTTTCGAACGGTCGTGCTAAAAAGCCGCCCAACGACCGATTTCTGCGCGACAGGAGACGCCGATGGACCTCAATTTCACCGCCGACGAGCAGGCCTTCCGCGAGAAGATCCACGCCTGGGTCAAGGACAACCTGCCCAAGGAAATCAGCGACAAGGTCAGGAACTCGATCCGCCTGTCGCGCGACGACATGCAGCGCTGGGCCAAGATCCTCGGCAAGAACGGCTGGCTCGGCTGGGGCTGGCCCAAGGAGTTCGGCGGCCCGGGCTGGAACGCGATCCAGAAGCACCTCTTCGAGGAAGAGACCGCGCTGGCCGGGGCGCCGCGCGTCGTGCCATTCGGCCCGGTGATGGTGGCGCCGGTGATCATGGCCTTCGGCTCGCCGGCGCAGCAGCAGCGCTTTTTGCCGGGCATCGCCAGCGGCGAGGTCTGGTGGAGCCAGGGCTACAGCGAGCCCGGCTCGGGCTCCGACCTGGCTTCGTTGAAGACCAAGGCCGAGCGACGCGGCGACTTCTACATCGTCAACGGCCAGAAGACCTGGACCACGCTCGGCCAGTATGGCGACTGGATCTTCTGCCTGGTGCGCACCTCGAGCGACGGCAAGCCGCAGACCGGCATCAGCTTCCTGCTCATCGACATGAAGAGCCCGGGCATCACGGTGCGGCCGATCATCACGATGGACGGCGAGCACGAGGTCAACGAGGTCTGGTTCGACAACGTCGAGGTACCTGCCGACAACCTGGTCGGCGAAGAAAACAAGGGCTGGACCTACGCCAAATACCTGCTCGCCCACGAACGCGCCGGCATCGGCGAGGTGAACCGGGCGAAGCGCGAACTGGAACGGCTGAAACGCATCGCGCAACTCGAAGGCCTGTATGAAGACGGCCGCTTCCGCGACCAGATCGCGCTGCTCG
>JANXWR010000452.1 GCA_025351025.1 Burkholderiales bacterium
GCGCGCTTCGTCTCCGGCTACCTGATCCAGCTGAAGAGCGACGTCAAATCGCTCGACGGACCGAGCGGCACCGAGGTCGACTTCACCGACCTGCACGCCTGGTGCGAGGTCTATCTGCCGGGAGCCGGCTGGATCGGCCTCGATCCGACCTCGGGTCTCTACGCCGGCGAGGGTCACATCCCGCTCGCCTGCTCGCCCGAGCCTTCTTCGGCGGCGCCGATCAGCGGCGAGATCGAGCCCTGCGAAACGACCTTCGAGCATCACATGTCGGTGCGCCGCATCTGGGAGGCGCCGCGCGTCACGTTGCCCTACAGCGACGCGCAGTGGAAGGCGATCGACGCCCTCGGCGCGCGCGTCGACGCCGACTTGGCGCGGCTCGACGTCCGTCTGACGCAAGGCGGCGAGCCGACCTTCGTTTCGGTCGACGATCGCGAAGGCGGCGAATGGAACACCGAAGCAGTCGGCCCGACCAAGCGGCTGCTCAGCGTCGACCTGATGGAGCGCCTGCGCCACAAGTACGGCCAGGGCGGCCTGCTTCATTTCGGCCAGGGCAAGTGGTATCCGGGCGAGCAGCTTCCGCGCTGGTCGCTCAACCTCTACTGGCGCAAGGACGGCCTGCCGATCTGGCACGACCCGGCCCTGTTCGCCGACGAGCACGCCGACCTCGGCGCGACGGTAGAGACCGCGCGCGAGTTCCTCGAGCGGCTGGCCGGCCGCATCGGTGTCGACTCCGGCAACGTGTTCGCCGCCTTTGAAGACACCTGGTACTACCTCTGGCGCGAAGGCAAGCTGCCGAGCAACGTCGACCCCTTCGACGCGCGCCTCGCCGATAGGCTCGAGCGCGCGCGCCTGCGCCGCATCTTCGAGCGCGGCCTCGACGCACCCGTCGGCTATGCCTTGCCGGTCGGCCGCGACGAACGCCATCCCGGACGGTGGCTCTCGAGCTCCTGGTACCTGCGCGACAAGCGCTGCTACCTGATCCCCGGCGACTCTCCGATCGGCTATCGCCTGCCGCTCGATTCGCTGCCCTGGACCGCTCCCGAGGACATGCCCTGGCTGCACGCGCCAGATCCGACGCAGGCCTTCGCGCCGCTGCCCGCGCCGGCGGCGATCCGCCACGACGAAGTGGCCTGGCACGCGACCTCGACGCGCTCCGAAGGCAGCATTACCGAGCACGCGACGCCGAGCGGCTCGCACGACATCGGCAGCAGCTCGGGGGCGGCGACCGCGGCGTCCGGCCGCGCGGCGACGACGGCAACGCGCGCGCTGCAGCCCTTCGAGTCGGCGGGCTTCGTCGTGCGCACTGCCATAAGCGCCGAGCCGCGCGAGGGACGGCTCTATGTCTTCATGCCGCCCGCCGCCACGCTCGAGGATTACCTTGATCTGGTCGCCGCCGTCGAGGACACGGCGCGGGCGATGCAGATGCCGGTCGTCCTCGAAGGCTACGAGCCGCCGCGCGACCCGCGCCTGCAGGTGCTGCGCGTCACGCCCGACCCCGGCGTGATCGAGGTCAACGTCCATCCGGCCTCGAGCTGGAGCGAGCTGGTCGAGCAGACCACGCATCTCTACCAGGCGGCACACGAGTCGCGCCTGATGAGCGAGAAGTTCATGCTCGACGGCCGGCACACCGGCACCGGCGGCGGCAACCACTTCGTGCTCGGCGGCGCGACGACCTCGGACTCGCCCTTCCTGCGCCGTCCCGACCTGCTCGCCAGCATGATCGCCTACTGGCACAACCACCCGGCACTCAGCTACATCTTCTCGGGCATGTTCGTCGGACCGACCAGCCAGGCGCCGCGCATCGACGAAGCGCGCAACGACTCGGTCTACGAGATAGAGATCGCCTTCGCCGAGCTGCGCCGCGTCGCCGAGGCCGGCGCAGGCAGCCGGGCGAGGGGCCGCCCCAAGGCCGGCGACGCCCCCTCGGGGGGCAGCGAGCGAAGCGAGCACGGGGACTCATTCACGCCGCCTTGGCTGATCGACCGCCTGCTGCGCAACCTGCTCATCGACGTCACCGGTAACACGCACCGCGCCGAGTTCTGCATCGACAAGCTCTATTCGCCCGACAGCACGACGGGCCGGCTCGGCCTGCTCGAGATGCGCGCCTTCGAGATGCCGCCGCATGCGCGCATGAGCCTGGTCCAGCAGCTGCTCATGCGCTCGCTGGTCGCGCGCTTCTGGGCCGAGCCGTATCGCCCCGAGCGGCTGGTGCGCTGGGGCACCGGGCTGCACGACCGCTTCATGCTGTCGCACTTCGTCTGGAGCGACCTGCGCGAGATCGTCGAGGAGCTGCGCACCTTCGGCTACCCGGTCGAGCTCGAATGGTTCGCGCCGCACCTTAACTTCCGTTTTCCGCTGCTCGGCGACTTTGCCGCAGCCGGGGTCGAGGTCGAGCTGCGCATGGCGCTGGAGCCCTGGCACGTCCTCGGCGAGGAAAGCGGTGGCGGCGGCACGGCCCGCTACGTCGACTCCTCGCTAGAGCGGGTCGAAGTCAAGGTCAGCGGCATGGTCGGCGAACGCTATGCCCTGACCTGCAACGGCCGCCGCGTGCCCTTGCAGCCGACCGGCACCGTCGGCGAGTTCGCCGCCGGCGTCCGCTATCGCGCCTGGAACCCGCCCTCGGCCTTGCACCCGACGATCGGCGTGCATGCGCCGCTCGTCATCGACCTCGTCGACACCTGGATGGGCCGCTCGCTCGGCGGATGCCAGTATCACGTGGCGCATCCGGGCGGCATCAACTACACCACCTTCCCGATCAACGCCCTAGAGGCGGAAGCGCGGCGCCTGGCGCGCTTCTTCAGGACCGGGCATACGCCGGGCCCCATGAAGGTTCCGGTCGAAATCACCAATCCGGACTTCCCGCACACCCTGGACCTGCGCCGCCCCGTAGAGTGAGGTGATGGAACTCCGTCGATCGCTCCGCCCGCTTTCCTCCGAGAGGGCGGCGGCGCCCCTCCGGTGGTGTTGACGAAGTTGCTTGCCGGTTACGCGGCGCAGGGCGACCGCTACGACGAGCTGCTGTCAGGCGCGGCGCAGCCGCGGCCGCACTGGGACGCCTTCGTGCGTTCGCTCGCCGAGCGCGGCGAGCGCGAGGTGAGCGACACGCTCTCGCTGACCGAGCGGCAGATCCGCGAGCAGGGCATCACCTACAACGTCTACGACGACGCCATGGGCGCGAACCGGCCGTGGGAAGTGGACCCGCTGCCGCTGCTCCTGCCGGCCGACGAATGGGAAGCGATCGAGGCCGGCATCGCCCAGCGCGCTGACCTGCTCAACCGCGTCCTCGGCGACATCTACGGTGCGCAGACGCTGCTGAAGAGCGGCGCCATTCCGCCACCGGTGATCTTCGGCCACCGCGGCTTTCTCGGCCCGGCACAGGGACTGCGGCCGGTCAGCGGCATGCACCTGCTGCAATACGCGGCCGATCTGGCGCGATCGCCCGACGGCCGCTGGTGGGTCGTCAGCGACCGCACGCAGGCGCCTTCGGGCGCTGGCTACGCGCTCGAGAACCGGCTCGTCGTTTCACGCGTCTTCCCGCAGATGTTCCGTGAGTTGCCGGTGCAGCACCTGGCCTCGTACTTCGAGGCGCTGCGTTCCGCGCTGCTGCGTTGGGCGCCGCGTGGCGACGGGCCGGCGCACATCGTCCTGCTCACGCCGGGCCCCTACAACGAGACCTATTTCGAGCACGCCCTGCTGGCGCGCTATCTCGGCTTCGGGCTCGTCGAAGGCAGCGACCTGACGGTGCGCGACGACCGCGTCTGGCTGAAGACGATCGACGGCCTGCAACGCGTTCATGCCATCGTCCGCCGCCAGGACGACGACTACTGCGACCCGCTCGAGCTGCGCTCCGATTCGGCGCTCGGCATCGCCGGCCTCACCGAATGCGCGCGGCGCGGCAACGTGCTCCTGGCCAACGCGCTCGGCTCCGGCGTGCTCGAGTCGGGCGCGCTGCTGGGCTACCTGCCCAAGCTGGCGCGCGAGCTGCTTGGCGAGCCCTTGAAGCTGCCCTCGGTCGCGACCTGGTGGCTCGGCGAGCCCGCCGCCTTCGAAGACGCCTGGCTCAGGCCGGAGCGCCTCATCATCAAGCCGCTCGAGCGCTCGCCGAGCGAGCGGCCGATCGTCGTCGAGGATCTCTCGGAGGCCGAGCGCAAGACGCTGCGCGAGCAGATTGAGGCGCGGCCCCAGCACTATGTGGCCCAGGAGTGGGTGCACGTGTCGCAAGCGCCGGTGCTCGAAGGCAAGGGCGGCGAATCGTTCGCCGCGCGCACCGTCGGCCTGCGCGTGTTCGCGGTGGCGACGCCGAGCGGCTGGCGCGTCATGCCAGGCGGCCTGACGCGGGTGGCCGGCGACGAGGACTCGCGCGTCATCGCCATGCAGCGCGGCGGCCGCTCCAAGGACACCTGGGTGCTTTCCGACGCGCCGGTCAACGCCTCGTTCACGCTGCTGTCGCAGACGGTGACGCCGGATCAGCTCGTCGACGCCAACGCCACGCTCGCCTCGCGCGCCGCCGAGAACCTGTTCTGGTTCGGCCGCTACAGCGAGCGTTGCGATGCGTCGGTGCGGCTGCTGCGCGTCGCCCTGAGCCACGTCCTCGACGACCCGGGTGCGCGCACCGGCGCCGTCCAGCCGGCCTGGATCCTGGCCGAGCAGCTCGGCCTGATCGAGTCGGCCAAGAAGAACGCGCCTCGCCAGATGCGCCGCGCCGCGACGCATGCGGAGGCGATGCTCAGCCAGCGCCTGCGCCAGCTATCGCGGGTCGCCTTCAGCTTGCGCGACCGCATGTCGACCGACCACTGGCGGACCTTGAACCGGCT
>JANXWR010000456.1 GCA_025351025.1 Burkholderiales bacterium
ACGGGTCGCGGTTGTTGAAGTCGATGCGCTCGAAGAACGCGCCCGCCGTGTGCGAGCCGCCGATCATGTACGCCAGCTCCGCCGCGATGTCGAGGTAGCCGCCGCCGTTGTAGCGGATGTCGAGCACGAGGTCGGTCACGCCGGCGGTCTTCAGCTGGTTGATCGCCGCCACAAGCTCGGACTCGGCCGTCGCGATGTGGTCGTTGAAGAGCATGTAGCCGACGCTGGCGTTCGGCGCCGGCAAGGTCATGACGTTTTGCACCGGCGTCTCGGTGATCGCTTGCGCATTCAGCGTCACGCTGCGCGTCGTCGCCGAACCTAGATCGCGGATCACGAAGGTATGCGTTCCCGCAGCGGTCGGGAACAGGCCGGCGTTGAGGGTGGCGACGTCGCTGCCGTTGGCGAGATCGACGCCATCGACCGTCACGATCGCGGCGCCGCGAGCGATGCCGTTCGCCGTGGCCGGGGTCGCCGGCTCGGTGAAGGCGACGACCGCGCTGCGCGGCGGCGTCGACGCGATCAGCGCGACCTGGAATCCGTAGCCATAGGACACGCCCAATTGCGACAGCGCGACCCACGCCGGTGTGTCGAAGGTGAAGTGGAACTGGTCCTTCGGCTTGCCCGAGGCGGTGGTGAGCGGCGTTTTCAGCGCGCCGAAGTAGGCGACAGGCGTCGCGTACATCGTCGGATCGAGCGTCGCTGCAGGCAGCACCCGGACGTCCTGGTACCAGAGGTAGGTCTCGTCGATCCACGAGCGCAAGAACGCCTTCTCGGTGGCAAGGGTGCCCTGCGTGTCGCTCGGGCGCGGCGCGGCGCATTGCTGCGCCAGCGAAGCCGAGGTCGGCAGGCCGATGTCGAAGGGCGAGCTGCCGTTGCTGCCGCCGCCGCCGCAACTAGCCAGAAGCACGGCGCAGCCGGTGAGCGCCGTCAAGCGAAGCAGGGCGCGCGACAAGGGATCCGCGAATCGTGGCGAGAACATGACGTGGCTCCAGGCAATGGGTCGGGCCGGGTCGTCATGACCCCGCCGCAAGTCACCGGAGCTTAACCAACCCGCTTCGCCTCGCGCGCGTCGGGGGTGAAACCGGATGTCGGCCGCGGCCTTCCGCAGTTTTCTATTGGGCCTTGACGGCCGTCTGCGCGCGTGCTGTCACCAGCGCCGGCTCGGCGCGGAACTGCTGCGGAAAGATGGACTTCAGGTTCGCGATCTTCGGCAGGTCGAAGCGCGCAATGTAGCCCGATTCCGGATGCAGCGTCAGGTAGTCCTGGTGGTAGCCCTCGGCGGCATAGAACTCGGTGAGCGGCACGACCTGCGTGACAATCTTCTTCGGATAGGCCTTGGCCGCGTCGAGCTGCGCGATGTAGCGCTCCGCCGTCTGCTTCTGCGCCGCATCGGCGTAGAAGATCGCGGAGCGGTATTGCGGGCCGCTGTCGGGATCCTGGCGATTGAGCTGGGTCGGATCGTGGGCGACCGAGAAATAGATCTGCAGCAGCGTGCCGTAGCTCACCTTCTTCGGGTCGTAGGTGATCTTCACAGATTCGGCGTGGCCGGTGAGACCGGTGCCGACCATCTCGTACATCGCGGTTTCCTTCTTGCCTCCGGCGTAGCCCGAGACCGCCTGGACGACGCCATTG
Organism: Burkholderiales bacterium; assembly: GCA_025351025.1. Lineage (GTDB taxonomy): Bacteria > Pseudomonadota > Gammaproteobacteria > Burkholderiales > Burkholderiaceae_C > Schlegelella_A. The sequence continues at coordinate 1,633 of JANXWR010000456.1, forward strand.
ACGCGCTGGAAGACGCCTTGCACGCCCCAGAAGCAGCCGCCGGCGAAGACCGCCGTCTGCACGCCGGCGGCGCTGGCCGTGTCGTCGACCGCGGCGGCCGGGATCTTCACGGCGGATTCGGCGGCCGCAGTGCTAGTCAGGTGCAGCGCACCCGCCGCGAGGGCCAGCGCGCCGACCCAGCCAGCGAGGGTGCCGGCGCTGCGGCGCACGCGCTGCGCCAGGGGTGAGGAATTTGTCATGATCATCGTCGCCTCGTGGGGATGTGAACGGGTTCGTCGGTACTCGGCAGCCGGTCATTACAACACTATGATCGTGGCCCCCGGCCTTGCCGGCAGGCGTTCTTCTACGCATTCCGGAGACCACTGGGTGGGAAAACTGTTCGCCCTGCTCGGCTTGGCCGCGCCGAAGACGCTGGCCACCGTCGGCGCCACTACGGGATCGGACGCGCTGCCGACGACGGCCAAGGCTGTCGATGCCGCACAGTTGATGCAGCGGCACCAGAAACTCAAGCCCGATCTCGACAAAATGATCGCCAAGGGCGGGCCGCTCGCCAAAAGCCTGCAGGGCCAGCTTGTCGAGTTCACTACGGCGGTTCGGGCCAAGACATTCGACGCTGCTGCCAAGATCCTCGACCGGCTCGAGGAAGTGGTCTGGATGGACACGGGCAAGACGCCCGAGATGCCCGAGGCGCCGAAAACCGGCGCCCCCGCCGACGCCGATGATCGGGCGGTGGTCGAGCAGTTCCTGACCGTCGAAGACTTCATCCAGGCGATCGTCGATCCGGCGGTCAAGGCCTCGCTCGGCGCCGAATTGGCGACGGCGAAACAGGGCCTCGAGAACGTCCGCGGCGAAACCGACGCGAAGAAGCGCAGCGCCAAGCTGAAGGGGCTCTTGCCGGGCGCGAAGAAGCTCGCCGACAAGTCGGCGCAGCTCGGCATCGGCGACCAGCAGCGCCGCGACGTGCTCGCCGCCAAGGCCGAGGTCGACGCGACGATGACGCGGATCACGGCCCTGGTGCTCGGCGGCATCAACGATCCGGCGGCGCGCGACAAGGTCAATGTCGAGCTGAAAAAGCTCCATGTCGTCGTCGAGAAGGCGGGCAAGACCAAGGACGCCAAGCAGGCGCTCGCCGCCTTCAACGCCGCCAAGCCGGCGGCGCGCGACCTGCTCGGCAAGGCGCAGGCGGCCGCCGGCGCGCCGCAGTGGGCCGAGGGCCAGCTCAAGCCGCTGCTCGACGCCGCCAAGACGGCGATCGCGGCGATCGCCGCGGCCACGCCGAAGGGCGTGCTGGGCAAGCAAGTCGGCACGATCGAGACCGACATCGCGAAGTTCCAGTCGGCCAACGACGTCGCATCGCTGCAGAAGGTGGTCGCGCCGAAGCTGCAGAAGCTGCATCACTTTGCCGCGGCGCTCGGCCAGGCGTCCGCCCGCGCCGATGCCGAGCTGCAACGGGCGGCGACGCTGATCGGCGGCTTCGAGTCGACGCGCAGCGAAGAGATCAAGAAGCGCCTGCTGCTGTTGCAGTCGCACAAGCAGTCGGTCTGGCCGATCGGCGCCTCGATGGAGGAAATGGATAAGTCGATCGCCACCTTCGAGGCACAGGTCCGCAGCTTCATCGCCGACGCCGAGGTGCTGAAGCTGAAGCTCGATTCGCTGAAGGACGTCGCCGCCTTGCGCAAGCGCGTCGACGACCTGAAGCCGCGCACCGACAAGGCGTCGGAGACGCCGGTGCCGAAGTTCATCGACACGGTGCAGAAGGAGGTTCGCGACGACCTCGCCGCGACCACCGCCGAGCTCGACAAGGAAGACCTGAAGAAGGCCGAGGCCGCGTTCGGCAAGCTGGTCGCCGCGCTCGACCGCATGGAGACCTGGAAGCACGCGCTCGAGGAGTTCAGGCAGAAGCTGAAGGCGGCCGACGACGGCCCGATCAAGCTGGCGCTCGATCTCAAGCTCGAGCCGGCGGCGCTGAAAAAGACCTGCAAGACGGCGATCGACAAGGAGCGCGCCGGCATCGTCGCCTTCGCCGAGGCTGGCTATCCGACGGCGGCGAGCCGGCGCATCGCCGAGTGGATCGTCGGCGCCAAGGCCTGGGCCGGCGCCAAGGAAGCCTACGACAACATGCACAGCGGCAAGCCGAGCTCGGCGCTGCTGACCAAGCTCGCCAACGCGCCCGGCGGCGGACCGGTGCTCGACGCGCTCGTCGCCGACCTGCCCGACAACATCAATCAGGACGTCCTGACCGAGGCCGTCGCGGCACGCTACGGCATCAAGCTCGCGCAGTACGACCACCGGGACAATGCCAAGACGGGAGCAACGAAGAGCGCGGCCAACCCGAAGACCCCGGACAAGTCGCTGAAGGGCCTCTACAAGGTGCTCGGCCAAGTGCCGCTCAAGGACACCAAGAACGTCAAGAAGATCGAGCACTACACCGAGGAATCGGGCGGCGCCTCGTATACGAACGGCGCCGGCCTGGTCAAGCTCTACTGCGGCCGCCCCGACGACGGCAACGCCCAGGAGTTCAACAAGAAAGGCGAGCTCGTTCCCGAGGGCGAGAAGATCGACAAGAACTGCGAGCCGATCAACCCCAAGGTGAAAGTGCCGTATTTCAACTTCGCCACCCTGCACGAGGTCGGCCACGCGGTCGACGACGTCAAGGGCGTGATGAAGGGCGGGCGCAACGCCGACGCCGGCTGGAAGACGCACAGCGCCTCCGACATCGGCAACATCGCCGGCGACCACTTCCACTACG
>JANXWR010000458.1 GCA_025351025.1 Burkholderiales bacterium
CGCCGCGCGTCTTCGACGAGATCGCGAGCAAGCCGCGCGGCGTCGGCGGCGAGATCCAGCTCACCGACGGCATCGCCGGGCTGCTCGAGCACGAGAAGGTCTACGCCTATCGCTACGAAGGCAAGCGCTACGACTGCGGCAGTCGAGACGGCTTCCTGCAGGCCAACGTCGAGCTGGCGCTGGCCAACGCGGAGCTCGGTGCCGATTTCCGGGCCTACCTTCGCTCGCTCGCCCTGTAAGCTGCGATCGTCGCCATCCGCCCTGCCGGCCGTTCAATGCCGTCCGACGGACGAACCCGTCTGCCATGCGCCTTCATCTCGCCGACGTCGCATCGGCCACCCTCGCCGATGGTTCGAGCATCGCGCTGGCCCCGCGCGATGCCGCGCTTCTCGCGTGGCTCGCACTCGAGGGACCGACGCCACGGGCGCGACTTGCCGCTCTGCTCTGGCCGACCAGCGAAACGGGAGCGCAGCGCAATACCTTGCGACAGCGCCTCTTTCATCTCAGAAAACACTGCGGTGAATTGATCGCCGGCGATGGCGCCCTGCGTCTCGCCGATTCGGTCGAGCACGATCTGCAGGCAAGCCTCGCGGTGCTCGGCGTGCTGCAGTTTCCGGACGCTCCGGACCTGGACCGTTGGCTGCTCGATCAGCGCCAGCGTCGTATCGAGGCCCGGCGGCGCGACCTCGAAGGGCAGGTCCGCGCCCTCGAGAACGCCGGCGAATTCGCCGCCGCGATCACGGTCGCGCAGGCGCTGCTGAAGCTCGACGCCCTGAGTGAGGCGGCGCATCGCCAGCTGATTCGGTTGCACTACCTGAGCGGCGATCGGGCCGCGGCACTGCTTGCCTTCGATCGCTGCGAACGCACGCTCAAGGATGAAGTGGGCGCACGGCCTTCACCCGAAACGCTGGCACTGCTGCAGACGATCGAGCAAGCGCAAGCTCAGATCTGGTTGCCAGGTCAGCCTTTGCCGGCGTCGGCGCTGCGACCGCCGCAATTGATAGGCCGCGACGCCGAGATGCTCGCGCTCGGCAACGCCTGGGCAGCGCAACAGCGCAGCGTCGTCATCGGCGAAGCCGGCTCCGGCAAAAGCCGGCTGCTCGAAGCCGTGACGCAATCGCGCCCGGGAGCCCTCGTCGTGCAAGCGCGGCCCGGCGACGACAAGGTGCCCCTCGCCACCGTCGACCGACTGGTCCGGTGCCTGCGGGAGCGCTGGCCGGCGCTCGGCGCGCTACCGGCGTACGCGACGTTCGTGGCGCAGTGGGCAAGCCCGGCCGACGAGGACGCGCCGGCGGCGCGATCGGCAGCGCCGCTCCTCGCCGCGCTGCTCCGCGCGGCACGCGGACACGGGCTCGAGATCCTGATCCTGGACGACCTGCAGTTCGCCGACGATGCGAGCTTCGACACCTGGCAGGAGTTGTCGGTGTGGCCGGCGCTCGCCGAATTGGCTTTCGGCTTCACGTCGCGGCCCGATGGCCAGACCGCGGCGACGCGGATCGCAAACCTGAGCGCGCGCAGCGACGTCGCGACGATCGTCTTGCCGCCGCTCAGCGCTGCCGCGGTTCGGCCGTTCGTCGAGTCGCTGGCGCTGCCGTCGGTCGACACCGAGGCAGTCGCCACGGCGCTCGCTTTGCGCATCGGCGGCAACCCCCTGCATCTGCTCGAGACGATCCGATATGCGCTCGAGAAGCATGGCCATCTGAGCGTCGATCTGCTCGAGGCCCCGGCGCGCGTCACCGAGCTGCTCGAACAGCGCCTCGTCGCGTTGCCGGCCGATGCCCTTCGCGTCGCCCGCATCGCGGCGGTCGCGGGGAACCACTTCGACCCCGAGCTCGCCGCCGCGGTCAGCCGGCGCGACGTGCTCGAGCTGGCCGATGCTTGGCACGCGCTCGAGCGCCAGGGGCTGCTCGACGCTCGCGGCTTCATGCACGACCTGATCGGCGAGGCGGCGCTTCGCCTGCTGCCCCAGCCGATCGCTCGCGTTCTGCATGCGCGCGTCGCCGCTCACCTCGCACAACGCGGCGCCGGCCCGGCGCGACTCGCCCACCACCTGCTGAGCGCCGGCGACGATGCGGCGGCGGTGCCTTGTCTCGCGGCCGCCGCGCGCCAGACTTGGCAGCTCGGGCGCAGCCGCGAGACGCGCGACGCCTATCTCAAGGCATCGACCATCGAGCTGGCGCGCGGACAGCCCGACGCGGCCTTCGACCTGTTGTTCAGTTGCGCCGAAGCGATCGAGCAGCTCGGGCCGAGGGATGCATTCGAAGCCGCGGTCGAACGCCTCGCCCCGCTGACCCGCACGCCATCGCAGCGCGCCCGATTGACCTTCCTGCGTGCGGTCGGCCTGCATCACCGGGCCGACCACGCCGGGTGCCTGGTCGGCATCGAGGATGCGCTGGCGCTTGCGATCGCGAGCGGCGATCGTGCAATCGAAGCCGGCTGCCGCTATACCAAGGGCTACTACGCCGCGCATGACGGCCGCCTGCACGAGGCGGTCGAGCAGCTGGCAGCCGCCGTGGCACTGCTCCGCGAGGTCGGCCGGGAGCAGCGGGCCATGGTGATCGAGCTGAGCATTCACAACGTCCTGCTGTGGACGGGCCAGGCCGGCCTGGCCCTGGACCGACAACGCGATGCGATGCAACGGCTGCTCGATGCCGGCTCCTCGAACATGCTGGCCACCGTCCTCACGCGGCGGGCCGACAGCGAGCTGCGCCTCGGCGACGTCGCTGCCGCCAGGCTGGCGGCCGGTCGCGCCCTCGAGACATTGCGCGCCACCGACATGATCGGCGGCGACCTCGCGGCGACGACACGGGCCATTGCCGGCGTGCTCCGCCGCAGCGGCCAGTGGGATGAAGCGCTGGCTGTCGTCGACGAGACGCAGCCGCGGCTCGCCTCCGAAGGCGATCCGGACCAGTGGCTCGCCCAGACACTGGCCGACATCTACCTCGATCTCGGACGCCCCGAGCTGGCGCACCGCCAGATCGAAGCCTTCGCCGCGGCGGCGAAGCATTCGGCCCGACTGCGCCAGCGAGCGCTGGCCCTGCGTTGGCGCTACAGCCTTGCCGTCGGCGCCGCCATCGAGACATCGGTCGCCGTGGCCAAGGCGGTTCGCTCCGAAAACCTGATGCAGGCCTGCAAGCTCGTACTGGTCGCCGGGCAAGCCGTCGAGCCCGAACCGACGTCGGCCCAGTGTGCGGCCCTGATCGCGCGTTGCGAGCCTCAGGGCCTGCGCGAGGAACTGGTGCCCCTGCACGCGCTGCATGCATACCTGCTGGCGCGCGACGGCGACGCGCGGTCGGCAGAGGCCAGCGTGGCGCTGGCGGAGCAGGCACTGGAGAAGGGAGAGATCGGCGCCGTCACGCCCCTCTGCGGTCTCTGGCTGGCGTTGGCGTTGCAGCGGCGGGGCAGCCCGCCCGAAAGCACGCTGCGCGCACAACGCGCGGCCGAGTGGTTGACCGAGCGCGCCCGGCAATCCGTGCCAGCGGAATTTCGCGACAGCTTTCTGCGCCGCAACCCCGTGCACGTCGCGCTGGTGGCGCTGGCCCAAGGAAACGGTTAGGGCCTGTTCACGCTAATGCGTGTCCACGCCCTAGCGGCGGCGCAGGAAGTGCACGTACTCGTCGTTGGCGCTGGTCTGCCCGATCAGCTCGTTGCCGGTCTGCCGCGCAAAGGCCTGGAAGTCGCGCACCGAGCCGGGGTCGGTGGCCACCACCTTGAGGATGTCGCCGCTCGACATTTCGGACAAGGCCTTCTTCGCCTTCAGGATGGGCAGCGGGCAGTTCATGCCGCGGGTGTCAAGCTCTTTCTGGGCTTCCATCGCGATGTTCCTCGATCAGTCCACGTCCACTTCGGTCGCCCGCTTGCCCGGCGGCAGATCCATCCACTGCGGCTCGATGTCGCGCGAGCGCAACCAGTCGGCAAGCGCGTGGCCGGTGCCGGCCGGCCAGCACTTGACGCGCTCCGGCGCGACCGTGCGGTAGTCGACCAGCTCGGGCGAGAGCACGACCTCGCCGCGCGCCGCCACGTGGTACGCGATGATGACCTGATTCATGCGCAGGAACTCGTAGGCGCCGATCAGCGAGCTCGACTCGACCGTGAGCGAAGTCTCCTCGAACACTTCCCTGGCGATGCCGTCCTTC
>JANXWR010000037.1 GCA_025351025.1 Burkholderiales bacterium
CCTGAAGAGTCGTTCTAGACCAGGACGTTGATAGGCTGGGTGTGGAAGCCGGGTAACCGGTTGAGCTAACCAGTACTAATTGCTCGTGCGGCTTGACCCTATAACTTTGACGATTTACACCGTCGAGGTTGGGTAAATGCGTTGTACCGTTCTTCGAGCCGAAGGACGCGATCAAGAATCTGATTTGCCGTGCAAGCGGTCGACTCTGCGAATTGGCCTAGCTGCCGAAGTGCAGCGGGCGACGGTTATGCCTGATGACCATAGCGAGGTGGTCCCACTCCTTCCCATCCCGAACAGGACCGTGAAACGCCTCAGCGCCGATGATAGTGCGGGTTCCCGTGTGAAAGTAGGACATTGTCAGGCTATTGTTTCCAAAGGCCTCCGTCTCGTGACGGAGGCCTTTTTGTTTGGCGAGGCCGATGAGATAAGATATTCGTGGCCTTTCGTCCCGAGGCAATATGCTGGCCCGGCTTCAACAGTTGATCGTTTTCGGACTCCTCGCGACCATCGGCGGCTGGTCGGCGTATTCCCTGCATCTCGGACATCCGGGCTGGGCGCTGGGCGGTGTCGTGGCGATAGTGGGCGGCTACGCCGTCACCTTGGGCCTCGAGTTCTGGTTGCTCGGAACCTCCTACGCGCGCGATGCCGATCTTCGGCCCAGTACTGGCCAGCTGATTTCGTCCTGGCGACAGGAGGTCTTGCTCGCCCCGCGGGTTTTCCTGTGGCAGCAGCCGTTTCGGTCGAACGCCGTTCCGGATTTGCTTTCAATTGCGTCACGCGGTCGGCGCGGCGTCGTTTTCGTGCATGGCTTCGTCTGCAATCGCGGCCTGTGGAATCCATGGCTGCGGCGACTTGGGGCTCGAGGTATTCCGTTCGTGGCCGTGACGCTCGAGCCGGTCTTCGGCTCGGTCGACCGCTACGTCGACACGGTCGACACCGCCGTCCGCAGCGTCGAGGCGGCCACCGGCCTCGCCCCGATACTCGTTGCGCACAGCATGGGCGGACTCGCGCTGCGTGCCTGGCTGGCCCGCCGCGGCAGCGCCGAGCGCTTCCATCGCATCGTCACGATCGCCAGCCCGCACCGCGGAACCTGGATGGCCCGCTACGGCAGGACAGCCAATGGTCTCGAAATGCGCCTCGACAGTCCCTGGCTGCGGGCGCTGGCCGCGGTTGAGTCACCGGCCTCGCGCGCACGCTTCATCTGCTTCTGGGGTCATTGCGACAACATCGTCTTCCCGACCGCCGTGGCGACGCTCGACGGGGCCGACAACCGCCACCTGCCTGCCACGCCTCATGTGGCCATGGCTTTTCATCCGGCCGTGTTCGACGAGGTCTCGCGCCTCGTCGATTCGAGGTGAGTCTCAGCCCGCTGTCGTATCGGTGAGGACGCCGCGGCGTACCTGATCGAGCTCGATGCTTTCGAACAGCGCGCGGAAGTTGCCTTCGCCGAAGCCCTGATCGCCTTTGCGCTGGATGATCTCGAAGAAGATCGGGCCGATCACCGTCTGCGTGAAGATCTGCAGCAGCAGTTCCGGGCTCGCCGCCGCGCCCGGCTCCGAGGGCGCGGTTTGCGGTGTCGAGCCGTCGACCAGGATGCGCAGACGCTTCAACTCAGCAAGGCTTTCGCCATGTCCCGGCAGGCGGCGCTCGACCAGGTCGTAGTAGGTGTCGATGGTGTCCTGGAAGGCCACGCCGTTGGCGCGCATCGTCTCCACGGCTGCGTAGATGTCGTCGGTGCCGAGAGCGATGTGCTGGATTCCCTCGCCGTGATAGAGGTCGAGGTATTCGGCAATCTGGCTCTTGTCGTCCGAGCTCTCGTTGATCGGAATGCGAATCTTGCCGCACGGGCTCGTCATGGCCTTGCTCTTCAGGCCGGTAAGCTTGCCCTCGATGTCGAAGTAGCGGATCTCGCGAAAGCTGAAGAGCCGCTCGTAAAAATCGGCCCACTCCTTCATGCGCCCACGATGCACGTTGTGCGTGATGGTCGATGTAGGTGAGGCCGACCTTCGTTGCCGCCCTGGGTGCGACGCCGGTCGGCACGAAGTCGACGTCGTAGATGCTGATGTTGCCCACCGCACCCGGTTCGGCGCCACCCTTGCCGCGCCAGCGGTCGACGAAATAGATCAGGCTGTCGCCGATGCCCTTGATCGCCGGGATGTTCAGCTCCATCGGGCCGGCGTGGTGGTCGAAGCCCCAGGCGCCGAGCTCGAGGGCGCGGGCGTAGGCCTTGCCGGCATCCTGGACGCGAAAGGCCATCGCGCAGACGCTCGGTCCGTGCTGCCGCGCGAAGCGCTGCGCGAACGAGTTGGGCTCGGCGTTGATGATGAAGTTGATCTCGCCCTGGGCATAGAGCGTCACGTTCTTCGTGCGGTGCCGGGCGACAGGCGCGAAGCCCATGATCTCGAAGAGGCGGCCGAGCGCCTCCGGATCGGGTGCCGCGTACTCGACGAACTCGAAGCCGTCGGTGCCCATCGGGTTGTCCCAAGGCGTGAATTGCATGTCGCTCTCCAGGCAAGTCTCGGTCGTCGCCGCAGGGTTGCGGGCCGAGAAGGCCGGAGTTTGCCCGAGCCCGAAAGGCTGCGACGCGGACGCGTCTAGATTTCCGTCAGCAGATGGAGCGTGGCCTGCGGCGACAGGTTGAGCAGCGTCGCGATCTCGCTCACATCGTCGGGTATGGCGGGATTTTCCCAATCGCGCGCCGTGTGCCGTGCCAGCCGTGCCGCCAGGGCGACGATGCGTGCGCTCGTCTTGCTGCCGGCCTTCGCTTCGGACGTCGAATCGACGAGCAGCGCCGGCAGGTGCCAGGCCTCGGCCAGCGCATGCTGCAGATCGGCCAGATCGACGTTCAGCACGCTGAGCTGGGCCGCGCTCGAGCGCAGCTCCGGATCGGCCGCCTGCATAGCCTGCAGGCGCAACGCCAGCGTCGGCGCGTGACACCAGAGCAGCATCTCGGCGAACTCGTGCAGCAGCGCAGCGGCGTGTATCACCGCCGCGTCGGGATCGGTACGGTGTACGGCGAAGGCGAGTGCGAAATTGGCGCCGCGATGGGCACGAAGCATGACGCGTCTGAGGCCGGCCAGCGCCTCCGGCCTGTCCGCAAGAACCGCATCGATCGTCGTCTGCGGTTCGAAGGCACGAAAGAACGGGGAGATGCCCATCATCACGAGGGCCGAGATGACGGTCTCCGCCGACGTGACGACGCGTCGCCCGCGATGCCCCGATTCGTAGGCCAGCACCTTGAGCGTCATGAGCGGATCGCCCGAGATCATTTCGCCGAGGCTGTTCGCGTCGACCCTGTCCTCGTTCGCACGAAAGGCTTCGAGCGAATCGGCGGTGTCGCGCAGAACGGGAATCTCCGCGCCGGCGAACCAGTTCGCCCACGCGGCCAGGTCGGGCGGCGCCTCGACCGTTTCCGCTCCGTGCGCAGGCAGGGAACTCGACATCACGCCCTTTCGCAAAGTGCTTGCCGGCATATCGGCCGCCGGCTCCGGGGGTTGAGGGCCGGCAGCCGAAGCGGCGCTCAAACGCTGAGGATCCGCCCTTCGTTGGCAGGCATCGTGCCGTCCAGCAAGGCAGCATACGTCGCCTCGACCGCCTGTCTGCCATGGCTGGCGACGACTTGCAGCCACGGTCGGCCGGGCTGGGAAACGCGGGAGAGAAATTCGGCCCAGGTCGTGGCGATCCGCTCCTGGAGGCGTTCCGAGCCCCATTCGGCGGCGCACTTCTTCGCCTGCGCCGGCGCGAAGAAGAGCACCGGGCGTGGCCCGGGCAGGCCCTTGCCGCCGCCGAGCTCTTCCCAGTGCGTGCCTCCCACCGAGCAGCTGTAGGCGAGCTTGTCGCGCCAATGGCTGTGGATCGTGGCACGCAAGACCGCGTTGCCGCTTATGTCGACGTAGACGGCAGGCTCGTCCGCCGGCAGACCGGTGACGTGGCCATAAGGCAGGACCTCGTCGTAGCAGCCCAGGCCTTTCGTGAAATCGACATTCCCGGGCGACGTGAGGCCGACGCTCGCAACCGCGCCGGACTGGCCGCGTCGCGCCGCGAGGCAGAAGCCCAGGCCGTACGCTGTCTTGCTCGAGGCGCTCGACACCAGCACGCGGCGTGCGCCGAAGAAGGCGTTGTCGGCGAGAAAGTCGTCGATCAGGAATGAGGTCATGAAGAGCGGCCGCAACAGCGCGAGCAGCGCTTCGTCCCCCTCGCGATAGAGCGGGTCATGGCTGCAACGCAGGTACTGGTTGTAGATCGCATGCCGCTCGCGACGATGGTCGGCCCCGTCCGTGAAGCGGTGCGCATCGATGCGCACCGGATGAAGCACGACCTCGTCGGCCATCGGGTAGTAGCCGTAGAAGCGCTCGCCCGGCTCGACGCCGGGGCAACGCGATTCGCTCACGGTGGCGAAGCCCCAGACCGGAATGCAGCCGGTCGCCGCTTCGCCGGTCGGAAAGAAGCTCCAGTAGTTCATGGCGTCGCCGAACGCGCCGTAGGTGATGTTGTTCGAGGTCAGCGCGAAGCGGTCGATGCGCAGGCGCACGGCGCCGGCCGCGAGCGGCAGCGCCGGCCCTTCGAGCCACTGCGTGCGGCGCAGATCGTTTCGGCCCACCGTGAAGGTCGCGGTCATATCATGTCTTTCGATGTGAAACGGGCAAGGCGATGCGAAGCGCGATGGTGACATTTCCCGGCGACGAAGTCTGGCCCGCGCTCGGCCTCGGCACCTGGCGGATGGGCGAGTCCGCAGCCCGGCGCGGCGCCGAGGTGGCCGCCGTGCGCGCCGCGATCGAGATGGGTTTCCGCGTCATCGACACCGCCGAAATGTACGGCGAGGGCGGCGCCGAGGAGGTCGTCGGCAGCGCGGTCGCCCAGAGCCTGCGCGCCGGCGCCGTCCGGCGCGACGAGCTCTTCATCGTCAGCAAGGTCTATCCGCACAATGCCAGCGCCGCCGGCACCGTGGCGGCCTGTGAGCGGAGCCGCCAGCGACTCGGCCTTGATCACATCGACTGCTACCTCCTGCACTGGCGCGGCGACGTGCCTTTGGACGAGACCATCACGGCGTTCGAGCAGCTGCGCGCGGCCGGCCGCATTCGCCATTGGGGCGTCAGCAACTTCGACCTAGACGACTTGGAGGAGATGCTCGCGATCGACGGCGGCGAGCGCTGCACAACGAACCAGATCTACTACGCGCTCAGCACCCGCGGCCCGGCTTTTGCCCTGCTGCCCTGGCAGGCGGCGCGCGGCATCGTCACGATGGCCTACTCGCCGATCGATCAGGGCGCGCTGGCGCGCAACGCCGCCTTGCGCGCGATCGCCGCACGGCGTTCGCTCACGCCGGCGCAACTGGCGCTGGCCTGGCTTTCGGCGCAGCCGGGCGTGATGGCGATTCCGAAATCCTCAGACGTCGCGCGCCTGAAGGAAAACCTCGACTCGCGAGACGTCGAGATCTCGCCCGAGGATCTGGCGGCGCTCGACCGCGCCTTTCCTCCGCCCAAGCGCAAGACGCCGCTCACCATGCGGTGAGCGGCGCCCGGCCTTCTCATAGCCGGCTCACGCCGGGCAACCAGCCGACGAATCGGCCGTCCACGTACAGCGCGCCTTCCGATGCGCCCGCTTCGGCGTGGAACTCGAAGCGTGGGTCGGACACCGCGGATGCCGGTTCGCGCGCCAGGCTTTGGGCCAGACGTGCGAGCAGGGCGCTCGCGCTTTGCAGCGAGGCCGCGGCGAGGCTGCGCCCCGCTTCCGAGAACGGTGCGGGTGCCTTGCCCCACCGCAGTTCTTTCGAGCTCGACATGATGGTCTTCCTGGTGTTCGCGAAGACGGCATCGCCGTCTTCAGTTCATGGGATGTGCTTCATTTCGTTCAGTTGGCGCCGGAGCGCATGGGTAGCGCGCTGGCGTTCCGTTCGTCTGTCGGGCCGATGCGAGCCGGCACGGCGCAGTCGCACCGCCATCGCCATCGGATTGCGCGGACGCGGCAGGTTGATTTCGATCTTCATGACATCGGCTCCTTCGCGGTTGAGGGACAAAAGCAAAACGGCCCGGTGCAGTGACGCGACCCGGGCCGTTTATGAAGTCTCTTTCGAGACGCTCAGCATGGCTTCAACCGGGCGGTGCTCCCCTCGCACCCATGACATTCATCGATGCCGCAGCCCAGGCTGCGAGGAGGCAGACCTTGGCGGCGTTCGATGCGGAATTCAGCAGGGACATGTGCTCTTCTGACATGAGTGGAGACGCGGGGTGTCGCCGTGCGCTAGGGCGTCGACTTGCGCAGATGATAAAGGTGCGTTTACCGGACTGGCAAGCGGAATTCGCGTCGCGTGCGCAAGGTTCAGCGTTTTCGTTTCAGCGGCGCCACAGCGGCGGCCGCCTTCGACCAGAGCTGCGCGTCGGGGTCCGTCGCGGCGATGCTGGGCGCTGTGAGCGGCGCCGCCGCAGGTGCCTGCAGCGCCTCGCCGAGCAGGTCGAGCAGTCGCGAGCGCGCCCGCTCCGGGTGGCGGCGGTAGTAGCTCAGCACCAGGCTGACGATGAAACGCTCGTCGTTGTCGACCGGCGCATCGGCAGAAGCGGCGCGGCTTCCGGGCTTATGGGCCTCGTCGAGCCAGCCGGCAGGCTTGTGGCAACGCTGCTCGAACTGGCGCGCCAGCCGCTCGCCGATCTGCCGCGAACGCGCCTTGATCTGGCTCCAGTAGCTCGGCTGGATGAACAGCTTTTCGGCGAAGCGGCCGTCGAGGCCGCGCAGCGCCGCGGTGTCGGGATGCTTGACCGTGGCGCGGACGAAATCGTCGAACAGCGCCACCGCGTTCTCGAAGCGGATCTGCGCGAGGTCGCGCGGCTCGGTGGGCATGGACGCCAATGATAAAGGTTCTTTATCAACCGGTCGGAGCTGCGGCGGCGCGCGTGGCGCCCTCCGGGCTACTGGAACGCGACCTCGGCGAAGCTGCGCAGCTTGCGGCTGTGCAGCTGGTCGACACCGGCCTCGCGCAGCAGCTCGATGGCGCGGATGCCGATGCGCAGGTGCTGGTCGACGCGCTCGCGATAGAAGTGGTTGGCCATGCCCGGCAGCTTGATCTCGCCGTGCAGCGGCTTGTCGCTGACGCAAAGCAGCGTGCCGTAGGGAACGCGAAAGCGAAAGCCGTTCGCCGCGATCGTCGCGCTTTCCATGTCCAGCGCGATCGCCCGGCTCTGGCTGAAGCGGCGCTCCGGCGTGCTGAGCGCATCGCGCGAGGGCAGCAACTCCCAGTTTCGGTTGTCGGTGCTCGCGACCGTGCCGGTGCGCATGATCCGCTTCAGCTCGTAGCCCTTGAGCTGCGTCACCTGGGCGACCGCTTCCTCGAGGGCGACCTGCACCTCGGCAAGCGCCGGGATCGGCACCCAGAGCGGCAGGTCCTCGTCGAGCACATGGTCCTCGCGGACGTAGCCGTGCGCGAGCACGTAGTCGCCGAGCTGCTGCGTGTTGCGCAGCCCGGCGCAGTGGCCGAGCATGACCCAGGCGTGCGGCCGCAGCACGGCGATGTGGTCGGTGATGGTCTTGGCGTTGGCCGGGCCGACGCCGATGTTGACCATCGTGATGCCGCTGCCGTCGGCGCGCTTCAGGTGGTAGGCGGGCATCTGCGGCAGCCGCGGCGGCGTGGCGCCGAGGTCGTCGCCCGGTCGCGCCGCCGCCCCGCTCGGCCGCTCGATGACGTTGCCCGGCTCGACGAAGGCCTCGTAGCTGCCGCTGCCGGCGGCGCCGGCCATCGCCTCGTGGCCGAGGCGGACGAACTCGTCGATGTAGAACTGGTAGTTCGTGAACAGCACGAAATTCTGGAAATGCTCGGGGTCGGTGCCGGTGTAGTGGCGCAGCCGATGCAGCGAATAGTCGACGCGCGGCGCCGTGAAGAGCGAGAGCGGATGCGACTGCCCCGCCCCGGCGACAAAGGTGCCGTTGGCGATGCCGTCGTCCATCGCGCCGAGGTCGGGCAGGTCGAACAAGTCGCGCATGAGCAGGCGCTGCTCGAGCGTCAGGCTGCCTTCGATGTGGTCGTGCTCGGCGAACGAGAAGTGCACCGGGATCGGCTGCACGCTGGTGCCGATCTCGAGCGAGACGCTGTGGTTCTCGAGCAGCAGGCGGAACTGCTCGAGGTAATAGCTCGAGAAAAGATCCGGCCGCGTCAGCGTCGTCTCGTAGGTGCCGGGCCCCGAGACGAAGCCGTAGCTGAGGCGCGAATCGGCGCGCGCGACGGTGTCGGTGTGGATGCGCACGAAGGGATAGCAGGCGCGCACCCGGCCGCCCGGCGATGCGCCGTTGACGAACGACTGCAGCGCGCTGCGCAGGTGATCGACGCTGCGGTCGTAGATCTCCTGCGCCCGCGCCAGGGCTGCTTCCGCGCTATCGAAGCGCGCCGGGGCGATGAACGGCGGAAGCAGCGCCACTTCAGCCGATCTTGTCGAAGCTGTGCACGGCCAGCGGTGAAGCCAGCATCGGCATAGCCGCGCCGATCGCGGCGGCGACGTGCGGCGTCTTCATGTGCGCATCGACGTCGCCTTGCGAGTTCCATTGCTCGACGGTCTGGAAGACGTGCGCGGCGTCGGGGCGCTGGTACAGCGCGTAGCCGACGCAGCCCGCCTCGCCGCGCGAGGTGGCGGCCAGCTCGACGAGCATGGCCTTCGCGGC
>JANXWR010000066.1 GCA_025351025.1 Burkholderiales bacterium
CACGCTCGACCCGCCGGTGCTCATCGTCGCCGACGGCCAGGTGCCGCCGGATCGCCTGGTCGCGCTCTGCGACCGCGCCGACATCCCGCTCTTCGTCACCGCCGAATCGGCCGGCCACGTCATCGACGTCGTGCGCGGCTATCTCGGCCAGCACTTTGCCGAGCGGACGACCCGGCACGGCGTGTTCATGGACATCCTCGGCCTCGGCGTGCTGCTGACGGGCGAATCGGGCCTCGGCAAGAGCGAGCTCGGCCTCGAGCTCATTTCGCGCGGCCATGGCCTGGTCGCCGACGACGCGGTCGACATCTACCGCGTCTCGCAGACCTCGCTCGAAGGCCGCTGCCCCGAGCTGCTGATGAACCTGCTCGAGGTGCGCGGCATCGGCCTGCTCGACATCAAGGCGATCTTCGGCGAGACCGCGGTGCGGCGAAAGATGCGCCTGAAGCTGATCGTCCATCTGGTGCGCAAGGAAACGATGGACCGCGACTTCGAGCGGCTGCCCTACGAACCGCTGAACGAGGACATCCTCGACGTCCCGATCAGGAAGACCGTGATCGCCGTAGACGCCGGCCGCAACCTCGCTGTGCTGGTCGAGGCGGCGGTGCGCAACACCATCCTGCAGCTGCGCGGCATCGACACCTATACCGAGTTCATCGCCCGGCACCACAAGGCGATGGCCAAGCCCGAATGACGGCGGGCGCGCTCAGCGCTTGATGCGGAACTCGCAGTTCTTCTTCGTGCAGGCGGCGTAGAGCGCGAGCGCGTGGTCCTGCAGCTCGAAGCCGCGCGTCTGGGCGATGCTGCGCTGGCGCTTTTCTATCTCGGCGTCGAAGAATTCCTCGACCCGGCCGCAGTCGAGGCAGACGAGGTGGTCGTGGTGCTTGCCCTCGTTGAGCTCGAACACCGCCTTGCCGATCTCGAAATGGTTGCGCGAGAGGATGCCCGCGTGCTCGAACTGCATGAGGACGCGATAGACGGTGGCCAAACCGACGTCTGCGTGCTCGGCGAGCAGGGCGCGGAACACGTCCTCGGCGCTCATGTGGCGCTCCTTGGTCTTCTGGAAGACCTCGAGCACCTTGATGCGCGGCAGCGTCGCCTTGAGGCCGCTGTTCTTCAGTTCTTCGGCGTGGGTCATGGGAAGGGTCCGGCTCAAAGGCAAGCCGATAGAATCGTTTCATGATACGAGCTTGGCAGGCGCCGCGGCGCCGGTCGGCCGCACCCCCATGACAATGACCCCCTCCCTTTCGCTGGCGTGCCGATCGACGACTCTGGCC
Source organism: Burkholderiales bacterium (assembly GCA_025351025.1). Lineage (GTDB taxonomy): Bacteria > Pseudomonadota > Gammaproteobacteria > Burkholderiales > Burkholderiaceae_C > Schlegelella_A. The sequence continues at coordinate 1,275 of JANXWR010000066.1, forward strand.
GGCGCCGCGCTCGCGGCCTTGCTGACCGGCTGCCAATCCCTGTCATCGACGGACAACTTTCTCGGCGTGATCACGCCGTACCGGTTGGAGATCGTCCAGGGCAATGTCATCACCCGCGAGCAGGCTGAGGCGATCAAGCCGGGACTGAACCGCGCCCAGGTGCGCGACGTGCTCGGCTCGCCGCTGCTCGCCGACCCGTTCCACGCCAGCCGCTGGGACTACGTCTTCACGATCCGGCGCCAGGGCGCGGAGCCGCAGCTGCGCCGCGTCGTCGTTCTCTTCAAGGGCGAGGCCCTCGAGAGCATCGATACCGGCGGCCCGCTGCCCGGCGAGCGCGAGTTCGTGGCTTCGATCGACACCCTCAAGACCTCGCGCAATGCACCGGCGCTGGCCCTCACCGACGAGCAGATCAAGGCGCTCCCGGTGCCACCGCCTGCGCCCGCACCCGAGCCCGTCCCGCCGGCGCCGACGCGCAGCTACCCGCCGCTCGAGCCGCGCACATGATGGACGGGCGCCGGGCCGCTCCCAAGCCCGTCCGCGCCCCCTCGGGGCGCAGCGCCGCGGCGACAGCCGCAAGCGAGGGGGCTAGCGATCACCGGCTGCGCGTCGCCGTTGCCGGTGCTTCCGGACGGATGGGGCAGGCGCTGATCGAGGCGGTCGTCGCGAGTCCCGACCTCACGCTCGCCGGGGCGCTCGATCTCGCCTCCAGCCCCTCGCTCGGCAGCGACGCTGCCGCCTTTCTCGGCCAGCAGAGCGGCGTTCGCATCGGCGCCGACGTGCGCGCCGGGTTGGCCGGGGCCGACGTGCTGATCGACTTCACGCGGCCCGAGGGCACGCTCGGCCACCTCGCGATCTGCCGCGAGCTCGGCGTCAACGCGGTGGTCGGAACGACCGGCTTCACGTCAGCGCAAAAGGCCGAGATCGCCGCCCTCGCCGAGCGCATCGCCATCGTCATGGCGCCGAACATGAGCGTCGGCGTCAACGTCTTCATGAAGCTGCTCGACGTCGCGGCGCGGGCGCTCGACGCCAGCTACGACGTCGAGATCGTCGAGACGCACCACAGGCTCAAGGTCGACGCACCGAGCGGCACGGCGCTGCAGATGGGCGAGGTGGTCGCCGCGGCGCGCGGAACGACGCTGGAAGCCTCCGCCGTCCATGCGCGGCACGGCGATACCGGGGCGCGCCGCACCGGGACGATCGGCTTCTCGTCGCTGCGCGGCGGCGACATCGTGGGCGATCACACCGTGATGTTCGCCGGCACCGGCGAGCGCGTGGAGATCACGCACCGCTCGACGAGCCGCGCCAACTACGCCCAGGGCAGCCTGCGCGCAGTGCGCTTCCTCGCCGGCAAGGCGTACGGGCTGTTCGGCATGGCCCAGGTGCTAGGCCTCGACACACCGGCCAGGGCAGCCTCATGACGGGACTCGAGAACTTCTGGTCGCAGGGCGACGCCATCACGCGCAGCGTCGCCATCCTGCTCCTGGCCATGTCGGTGAGCGCCTGGGTCGTCATCTTCTGGAAGGGCTGGCTGCTGCGCCGCGTGCAGATCGACCTGCAGCGCGCCGTGCCGGCATTCTGGGCGGCACCGTCGGTCGAGGCCGGGCGCGAGCAGCTCGTCGCTTTCGACCGCGAAGCGGTGCTGACGCCGTTGCTCGAGGCAGCCCTGACCGTGCCGCCCGGCGGCACGCTGGAAGCCAAAGGCCACGCCGATTCGCAGCTGACGCGGCGCCTGCGCGACGCCTTGCACGGCGTGCTGGCGCAATTGCAGTTCGGCCAGGTGCTGCTTGCCTCGATCGGCAGCACTGCCCCGTTCATCGGCCTGTTCGGCACGGTCTGGGGCATCTACCACGCGCTGCTCAGCATCTCGGCCGCCGGCGCCATCACCATCGAGAAGGTGTCCGGCCCGGTCGGCGAATCGCTGGTCATGACGGCCGCGGGCCTGGCCGTGGCGATCCCGGCCGTGCTCGCCTACAACGTGTTCGGCAAACGCGTCGCGGCCAGCGAGGCCGAGCTCGAAGGCTTTGCCCACGACCTGCGCGAGATGATCGTCGACACCTCGCGCGAGGGGTAGTCGCGATGGCATTCGGCCGCCTCGAGCGAACCCCCGGCGCGCAGCCGATGAGCGACATCAACATGACGCCGCTGATCGACGTGATGCTGGTTCTGCTCGTCATCTTCATGATCACGGCCCCTCTCATGACCTCGAGCCTCAAGCTCGACCTGCCGAAGACCGACGCCGCGCAGCCGAGCGAGACGCCGCAGTTCATCGCCGTCGCGCTCGACCGCGACGGTCACTATTTCTTCGGCGACGAGGCGGTCGATGCGGCCACCTTCGCCACGCGCGTCACCGCCGCCGCCAGGCGCAATGCGCAGACCGAGGTGCAGCTGCGCGCCGACCGCGGCGTCACCTACGGGCGCGTCGCCGAGCTGATCGGCATCGTCCAGAAGGCGGGGCTGACGCGCATCGGCTTCGTCGCCGAGCCGGCGACCGCAGCCAGCGGTTCTTGAGCCCGGCGGTGCCCAGGATCTGTTCACGCCGGCCCTAGCCGCCCTTCGGCCACTTCGGATTGCCGGCACGCTGCAGGGCGCGAATCTGGTCGGCGGCGCGCTCACGCTCCTCGTCGGTGGCCGGCGCATCGGCGCTACGCACCGGAATGTTCGAGCCGGTCCGGTATTCAGGCGCCGCCTTCGCCTCGGCGGCCGGCTTGCCGGCGTCAACGCCGGCGCAGGCGGGCAGCAGCGTGACGAGGGCCGTGCCGAGCACGGCCGCGGCCAGAGTGGTTGCAGTCTTCATGGCATGGTCCGTCCGGGCGGAAAGCTTCGGTGCGGGCCACTCTAGTCACGCCGCATCGAAACAATCGTCACGACCGCTCGTCGTGGCGGCGCAGGTAGGTCGCGAAGCGCGGCAGGCCGTTCGAGGTCAGGTCGCGGTAGCGATAGGTGATGGTCTGGCCCGGACGCGGCGGGTCGCGACGCGGCGGGTCGCGACGCAGCGCGTCGCTGAGCCCGCTGCCGACGAGAAAACGCCGTCCGTCCGGCGCCTCGACCTCGAGCGCGCCGACCAGGCCCTGATACTTGCCAGCGCCGCCGCGCAAGGACACGACGACCGCCTCGGCATCGAGGTGGGGCTTCAGCTTCATCAGCACCTCGCTGCGACCGCTCGCCACAGGCGCGGACGCCAGGTGCAGCATCAGGCCCTCGCCGCCGCCGGCGACCGCCGACGCCAGCCGGCTCTGCAGCTTGGCCCGGTCGGTGACGCGCGTCTGCGGCGCCGCGACCAACGGCGCATTGGCCATGCGCGCGACCAGGTCGCGCAGGCGGCCAACACGCTCGGCGAACATGCCGCCAGCGCCTGGCATCTCGAACACCATGTAGCGGATGCGAGCCCAGTCGGCGTCGCGCGGCGATGCGGTGCGAACGATGCCCGACAGCGCGTCGAAGCGGCCGCGGCCCAGCCACAGCTCGCCGTCGACCGGCTCCTCGGGGAGCGCGGCCAGGGAAGATCGCGGCGCCGACACCTCGCGCCCGCTGCGGTGACGCAGAACCCGGCCGTCCCAGAGTGCGCGCACGCCGTCGTACTTCTCGCTCACCAGGCAGAGCGCCGGGTCGACCTGGCCGGTATAGACGCTGGCCAGCAAGGGCTGGACGGCGCCGTCCGACGGGCCGGCTGCGGCCTCGCGCCCGCGAGCGCAAGCGACGAAAGACAGGGCTGCGCCGGCGGCGGCCGCGACGACGAGCGGGCGGCGGCGCAGGGTTCGGGTCGAAAGGTAGCTCATGGTGAATCCGGGGTCAGGTGCCAGCTCGTGGCGAAGGGCTCGATGCTCCGCGCCGACAGCGGCGATGGCTAGAGCCTCCGTCAGGGGACGGTCTCCCCCGAGCGAGCGGGACATCGCTTTCTATAATCGATCGATGCCTTCTCGCCGACTGGACTTCGCATGAATGCCGACTTCGAGCCGCGCGAGGTCGAGCAACGGGCCCAGGCGGCATGGACCGCCGGCGACGTCTATCGCGTTCGCGAAGATCCGAAGCGCCCCAAGTTCTACGCCTGCTCGATGCTGCCGTACCCGAGCGGGCTGCTGCACATGGGTCATGTGCGCAACTACACCATCAACGACATGATGGCGCGGCACCTGCGCATGAACGGCATGAACGTGCTCATGCCGATGGGCTGGGACGCGTTCGGCCTGCCTGCCGAGAACGCGGCGATGAAGAACGGCGTGCCGCCGGCTAAGTGGACGCGCGAGAACATCGCCGCGATGTAGCGGCAGATGCAGTCGATGGGCCTGGCCATCGACTGGAGCCGCGAGATCGCGACCTGCGACCCGAGCTATTACAAGTGGAACCAGTGGCTGTTCCTGAAGATGCTCGAGATGGGCGTGGCGGAGAGGCGCACCCAGGTCGTCAACTGGGACCCGGTCGACCAGACCGTGCTCGCCAACGAGCAGGTCGTCGACGGCCGCGGCTGGCGCTCGGGCGCGCTGATCGAGAAGCGCGAGATCCCGGGCTACTACCTGAAGATCACGAAATACGCCGAGGAGCTGCTCGACTGCGTGAAGACCAGCCTGCCCGGCTGGCCCGAGCGCGTCAAGACGATGCAGGAGAACTGGATCGGCAAGAGCGAGGGCCTGCGCTTCGCGTTTCCGCACACGATTCGCGGCGCCGACGGCCAGCTCATCGGCGGCGGGCACCTGTACGTCTTCACGACGCGCGCCGACACCATCATGGGCGTGACCTTCTGCGCCGTCGCACCGGAGCATCCGCTCGCCCTGCACGCGGCCGCGTCGCGGCCCAAGCTGGCCGCCTTTCTCGAGTCCTGCAAGGCCGGCGGCACGACCGAGGCCGAGCTGGCGACGCAGCAGAAGAAGGGCATGTTCACCGGCATCTACGTCCTGCATCCGCTCAGCCACGAGGCGATCCCGCTCTGGGTCGGCAACTATGTGCTGATGGGCTACGGCGACGGCGCCGTCATGGGCGTGCCGGCGCACGACGAGCGCGACTTCGCCTTCGCCAGGCAGTACGGCATCGACCTGCTGCAGGTGATCCACGTCGACGGCGAGCATTTCACCTACGACCACTGGCAGGACTGGTACGCCGATACCGAATGCGGCGTCACCATCAACTCCGACAACTACAGCGGCCTGTCGTACCAGGCGGCGGTCGATGCCGTGGCGGCGGCGCTCGAGCACCGCGGCCTCGGCGGCAAGCAGACGGCGTGGCGGCTGCGCGACTGGGGCGTCAGCCGGCAGCGCTACTGGGGTACGCCGATCCCGATCGTCCACTGCGCGAGCTGCGGCGTCGTGCCGGTGCCCGAGAAGGACCTGCCGGTCATCCTGCCTGTGGACCTGATTCCCGACGGCAACGGCAATCCGCTCAACAAGAGCGCCAGCTTCCTGAACGTCGCGTGCCCGCGCTGCGGCAAGCCCTCGCGTCGCGAAACCGACACGATGGACACCTTCGTCGACAGCGCCTGGTACTTCATGCGCTACTGCGATCCGCAGTTGAGCGGCGCGATGGTCGGCGCCGGCACGAAGTACTGGATGCCGATGGACCAGTACATCGGCGGCATCGAGCACGCGATCCTGCACCTGCTCTACGCGCGCTTCTGGACCAAGGTCATGCGCGACCTGAAGCTGGTCGAGTTCGACGAGCCGTTCACGCGCCTGCTGACCCAGGGCATGGTGCTCAACCACGTCTGGGCGCGGCCGACCGAGCAGGGCGGCGTCGACTACTTTCCGCCTGACGAGGTCACTCCCACGGGCGAGAGCGAAGGGCGGCCGAGCGCCGGCACGCTGTCCGACGGCACGACGGTCGAGTACCGCGGCATGCTGAAGATGGGCAAGACCGAGCGCAACGGCGTCGATCCGCAGGAGCTGATCGACCGCTACGGCGCCGACACGGCGCGCCTCTTCGTCATGTTCGCCTCGCCGCCCGAGCAGACGCTCGACTGGAACAACGCCGGCGTCGAGGGCGCGAACCGCTTCCTGAAGCGCCTGTGGAAATTCGGCGCGAAGCACGTCGATGCGATCGCCGGCGCCTCGGGGCAAAAGGCCACCGGAACATCGTCGCTGCGCCACGAGATCCACACCGTGCTCAAGCAGATCAGCTACGACTACGAGCGGATGCAATACAACACCGTCGTCTCCGGCGCGATGAAGCTGCTCAACGCGCTCGAAGCGAATGCCGAAAGCGACGCGGCCAGCCTGCGCGAAGGCTTCGGCATCCTCTTGCGTACGCTCTACCCGGCTTGCCCACACACGACCTGGGCGCTCTGGGGCGAGCTCGGCTACGAGGCCGAACTCGGCGCGCTGCTCGATGCGCCGTGGCCTGCGGTCGATTCTCATGCCTTGGTGCAGGCCGAAATCGAGCTGATGCTGCAGATCAACGGCCGGCTGCGCGGCAGCATCAAGGTGCCGGCCGCGACCAGCAAGGCCGGCATCGAGGCGGCAGCGCTGGCCTCGCCCGAGTTCGCGCGCTTCTCCGAAGGCGCGCAGGTCAGGCGCGTCATCGTCGTGCCCGGCCGGCTCGTCAACATCGTCGTTTGATGACGGCGCGCCGGGCCTTCGTCCTGGCTTTCGCCGCCACCGGGCTCAGTGGCTGCGGTTTCGAGCTGAAGCGCCCGCCGGCGCTGCGCTTCAAGACGATCCAGCTGGCCGGATTTCCGGCCCGCTCCCGACTCGCCGAAGAGCTGAAGCGCAACATCGACGCGAGCACGACGACCCAGGTCGTCGAGGCCGCCAAGGACGCCGAGGTCGTGCTGCAGGCACTCAGCGACGAGCGGCAGAAGAGCGTCGTCGCCGTCACCGCCGCCAATCAGGTGCGCGAGTTCGAGCTGCGCTCGCGCTTCCGCTTTTCGCTGCGCACCGCGGCCGGCAAGGAGCTCATCCCGCCGAGCGAGATCCTGCTCAAGCGCGACCTCACCTACACCGAGAGCGCGGCCTTGGCCAAGGAGCAGGAAGAGGCCTTCCTCTATCGCGCGATGCAGAGCGACATCGTCTCGCAGGTGCTGCGCCGGCTGGCGTCGGTGCAGCTTCTCTAGCCCCGATAGCGCGCCATGCAGATCCGGACCGATGGCCTCGCCGCGCAACTGAAGCGCGGCCTCGCTCCGATCTACACCGTGTGGGGCGACGAAGCGCTGCTCGCCCAGGAAGCCTGCGACGCGATCCGCGCCGTGGCGCGCGCCGCCGGCTGCAGCGAGCGCCAGGTGCATACGGTCGCCGGTGCGCACTTCGACTGGAGCAGCCTGCTCGGCGCGGCGCAGGCGCTCAGCCTGTTCTCCGACCGGCAGCTCGTCGAGATCCGCATCCCCTCCGGCAAGCCAGGCAAGGAAGGCTCGGACGCCCTGCAGCGCTATTGCGAAGCGGCGATCGCCGGCGCCGGCCGCGACGTGATCACGCTGGTGCAGCTGCCGCGCCTCGACGGCATGCAGCAAAAGAGCGCCTGGTTCGCCACTCTCGACGGCGCCGGCGTCTCGGTGCGCGTGTTTCCCATCGATCGCGCCGCCTTGCCGGCGTGGATCGCGCAGCGCCTGTCGACGCAGGGGCAAAGCGTTGTTTCCGGCGCCGAGGGCCAGCGCGCCCTTGCCTTCTTCGCCGATCGGGTCGAGGGCAACCTGCTGGCGGCGCACCAGGAAATCCAGAAGCTCGGCCTGCTCTATCCGCCCGGCGAGCTGAGCTTGGAGCAGATCGAAGCGGCAGTGCTGAACGTGGCCCGCTACGACGTCTTCAAGCTCGGCGAAGCGGTTCTGGCCGGCCAGGCGGCGCGCGCTGTTCGAATGCTCGACGGCCTGCAGGCCGAAGGCGAAGCCGCCGTGCTCGTGCACTGGACGCTGGCCGAGGACATCCGCGGCCTGAAACGCGTGAAAGACGCGCTCGGCGCCGGCAAGCCGATGCCGATCGCCCTGCGCGAGGCGCGCGTCTGGGGCGCCAAGGAACGGGTCTTCGAGCGCGCGCTCGGCCTGCTCAGCGAATCGACCTTGGCGCATCTGCTCGAGGCCGCGCACATCTGCGATGGTCTGGTCAAGGGACTGCGCCATCCCGACTGGCCGCTCGACCCGTGGCAAGGCCTGAAGCGGCTGGTCCTCATGCTTGCCGAAGAAACCGCGCGCACCGGCCGCGGCCCGACGACGCGGATCGCTCTGACCGCCTGATCGATCAGCTCGCTTCGCAGAGCGCCACGAGCAATTCCAGCGCACAAACGACCGACGCGGCGCGTATCGCGGCGCGGTCACCGCTGGCCTGGAGCAACGTGGCCGTCGCCGGCTGCCCGGTTTTCGCCACGCCGATCCACACCGTGCCGACCGGCTTGCCGACCGAGCCGCCGCTCGGACCGGCAATGCCAGTGACCGAGACGGCGAAGCGGGCCCGCGAGTGGGTCAGCGCGCCCTCTGCCATCGCGCACGCGGCCTCCTCGCTCACCGCGCCATGGGCCGCGATCAGCGCCGACTGCAAGCCGAGCATCTCGGCCTTCGCCTCGTTCGAATAGGTGACGAAGCCGCGCTCGAACCAATCGCTCGAGCCCGCCAGCGAGGTGCAGGCCGCGGCGATCAGGCCGCCGGTGCACGACTCCGCGGTCGCCATGAAAGCGCCGCGTGCGCGCAGCGCGTCGGCCAGGCGCTCGACGAGGCGCCGCGTCGCCGCGTCGGCCGTCAGATGAACCGCCACAACGCAATCACGAGCAGGGCGCAGAGCGCGGCGACGAAGTCGTCGAAGAGGATGCCGAAGCCTTGCGCCCAGCCGATCGGCTGGCCGCGCCGGTGCTTGAAAAGCTGGTCGGCCCAGGCGACCGGACCGGGCTTGGCGGCAGCGAAAAAGCGGAACAGGCCGAAGGCCGCCAGTTGACCCCAGAAGCCGGCCGGCGTGACGAGCCAGAGCACGAACCAGAAGGCGACGACCTCGTCCCAGACGACGGCCGAAGGGTCGGCCTGCGCCAGGTGGCGGGCGGTGACGGTGCAAGCCCACCAGCCGACCAGCGTCGAGACGACGAGAACGATGGCGCGCACGCTGTCGCTCATCGCCGGCTGCAGCGCGACCCAGGCAAACCAGGCCCACAAGGTGCCGGCGGTGCCCGGCGCGACCGGTGAGAGGCCGCTGCCGAAGCCGAGGGCGATGACGTGCGCGGGGTGGGCGAGCAGAAATCGCCCGTCGGGCTTGCGCCCGGTGCCGCGCAAGGGCGGGTTCAGCGCGGGTTCGCCGCTCATGTCGACGCGGGCCTCGCCGCAGCACGGAAATGGTCGAACGAGCTGGCCGGGGCGGCGACGTCGCGCCCGGCGGCATCGACGAAGCGAAGGCCGCTGCCCGACTCGATGCGGCCGATGCGCGACACGATCGTCACTGCGGCGGCCGCCGCTTCAGCGACCGCGTCACGGCGTTCGACGGGTGCCGTGAAGACCAGCTCGTAGTCGTCGCCGCCGGCGAGCAGGCACTCGCGTTGCATGGCGAGGGGCTGGGCCGCGAGGTCGGCGCTGCGCGGCAAGGCATCGACGTCGACGACCGCGGCGACGCCGGATCGGCCGAGCACGTGGCCGAGGTCACCGGCGAGCCCGTCGGAGATATCGATGGCGCTCGTGGCGATGCCGACGAGGGCCAGGCCCAGGGCGACGCGAGGCTGCGGCTCTTCCATGGCACGGCGGACGCGGGCAAAGGCGACGCTTTCGACGGCGGTCGTGCCGCGCAGCACCTCGAGCGCCAGCCGGGCGTCGCCGAGCGTGCCGCTGATGTAGACGTCGTCGCCTGGCCGCGCGCCGGAGCGAAGCAGCGCCGTGCCGGGCGCGACTTCGCCGAACACAGTGATGGCAATGGTGAGCGGCCCGCGCGTCGTGTCGCCGCCGACCAGCTCGCAGCCGTGTTGGTCGGCGAGCGCCAGCAGACCGCGCGCAAACGGAGCGAGGAAGGCCTCGTCGGCACTGGGCAGGGCAAGCGCCAGGATGAAGGCGAGCGGGCGCGCGCCGCAGGCCGCCAGGTCGCTCAGGTTGACGGCCAGTGCCTTGTGGCCGAGCCGCTCCGGCGCCACCGTCGAGACGAAGTGCCGGCCCTCGACCAGCATGTCGCTAGCGACCGCCAGCGTCATGCCGGGGGCGACGGCGAGCAGCGCGCAATCGTCGCCGACGCCTAGGGCGGCACGACGCACCGGCCGCGTGAAATAGCGATCAATGAGTTCGAACTCGCCGAGCTGCGCCATGGTGGAGCGGGCGATCATAGGCGTCGGCCCGAGCGCGCCGCGCGGGCGTGGACGGCGCAGTGCCGTCGGCCGGGCTGCGCCCCGGGGAAATATCGGAGTCGAGCCGGCTTGCACTCTGCAATGATGGCCGGCTGCGGCCGAGCCGCGAACCCCAGGGACGGGACCACCCGCCGAGCGAATCATGCCCATTTCCGAACAACGCGCCGCCGAGCTGCGCCGCGCCGCCCTCGACTACCACGAGTTTCCGACGCCCGGCAAGGTCGCCATCGCGGCGACCAAGCAGTTGGTCAACCAGCACGACCTCGCGCTCGCCTATTCGCCCGGCGTCGCCGCGGCCTGCGAAGAGATCGTCGCCGATCCGGCCAACGCCTTTCGCTACACCTCGCGCGGCAACCTGGTCGCGGTGATCACCAATGGCACGGCGGTGCTCGGCCTCGGCGACATCGGCCCCTTGGCGGCCAAGCCGGTGATGGAAGGCAAGGGGGTGCTGTTCAAGAAGTTCGCCGGCATCGACGTCTTCGACATCGAAGTCAATCAGAAGGATCTCGACAAGCTGATCGAGCTGATCGCCGCGCTCGAGCCGACCTTCGGCGGCATCAACCTCGAGGACATCAAGGCGCCGGACTGCTTCTATGTCGAGCGGGCGCTGCGCTCGCGCATGAAGATCCCGGTCTTCCACGACGACCAGCACGGCACGGCGATCGTCGTCGGCGCCGGCGTGCTGAACGCACTCACCGTGAGCGGCAAGAAGATCGACGAGATCAAGCTCGTCACCTCGGGCGCAGGCGCGGCGGCGCTCGCCTGCCTGGGCCTGCTCGTCAAGCTCGGCGTGCCGCGGGAGAACATCTGGGTCACCGACCTGGCCGGCGTCGTCTACAAGGGTCGCGCCGAACTGATGGACGACGACAAGGCGGTGTTCGCACAGGAAACATCGCAACGCACGCTCGCCGAGGTGATCGTCGGCGCCGACATTTTCCTGGGCTTGTCGGCGGCCGGCGTCCTCAAGCCCGACATGGTCGCGAGCATGGCGCCGCGGCCGGTGATCTTCGCCCTGGCCAATCCGACGCCCGAGATCCTGCCGGAGGAAGTGCACGCGGCGCGCACTGACGCGATCGTCGCGACCGGCCGGAGCGACTATCCGAACCAGGTCAACAACGTCCTGTGCTTTCCGTTCATCTTCCGCGGTGCGCTGGACACCGGCGCGACGACGATCAACGAAGCGATGAAGCTCGCCGCGGTGCGCGCCATCGCCGAGCTGGCACATGCCGAGATTCCCGAAGTGGTGGCGCAGGCTTACGGTGCGGTCGGTTTGCGCTTTGGCCGCGACTACCTGATCCCCAAGCCCTT
>JANXWR010000091.1 GCA_025351025.1 Burkholderiales bacterium
CGTCGAGATCAAGGCGCGCCTGTTCCGCAGCTACCCGCTCGGCGAAGTCGGCAGCCACCTGATCGGCTACATCGGCCGCATCAACCCGACCGAGAAGAAGGCGATGGAGGACGACTGGTCCGAAGACGACCTCGCCAACTACCGCGGCACCGAGTACATCGGCAAGCTCGGCGTCGAGCAGAGCTACGAGAGCGAGCTGCATGGCGCCACCGGCTTCGAGGAAGTCGAGATGAGCGCCGGCGGCCATGCCGTGCGGCGGCTGCGCTCGAGCCCGGCGACGCCCGGCAACGCGCTGGTCATGTCGATCGACATCCGCCTGCAGGCGATGGTCGAAGAGCTGTTCGGCGACCGGCGCGGCGCGCTCGTCGCCATCGACCCGAGGAATGGCGAGATCCTTGCCTTCGTCAGCAAGCCCAACTTCAATCCGAACCTGTTCGTCGAGGGCATCGACGTCGAGAACTGGCGCGCCCTCAACGAGTCGCCCGACAAGCCCTTGCTCAACCGGGCGCTGCGCGGCACCTACCCGCCGGGCTCGACCTACAAGCCCTTCATGGCCCTGGCCGCGCTCAGCCTCGGCAAGCGCACGCCGCAGCAGACGATCTACGACCCCGGCTACTTCAACTTCGGCGACCACCGCTTTCGCGACGACAAGGAAGGCGGGCACGGCACGGTCGACATGTACAAGTCGATCGTGGCCTCGTGCGACACCTACTACTACATGCTCGCCAACGACCTCGGCGTCGACGCGATCCACGACTTCATGGCGCCGCTCGGCCTGGGCCAGCTCACCGGCATCGACATGCAGGGCGAGCTGCGCGGCGTGCTGCCGTCGACCGAATGGAAGCGCAACGCCTACCGCAAGAAGGAGCTGCAGAAGTGGTACGCCGGCGAGACCATCTCGCTGGGCATCGGCCAGGGTCAGAACACCTTCACGATGCTGCAGATGGCGCAGGCCACCGCGACGCTCGCCTCCGGCGGCCGGCGCTTCCGGCCGCATCTGGTGAAGCTGGTCGAGAACTTCGAGACGCGCGAGCAGCGCCGGCAAATCGGCGAGGCGCTGCCGCCGATGGACTGGAAGCCCGAGCACGTGGCCTTCATCCGCCACGCGATGTACGGCGTGACGCAGGAGGGCACGGCGCGCGCCGCGTTCCTGAACGCGCCGTACCAGGCCGGCGGCAAGACCGGCACCGCGCAGGTGATCGGCATCAAGCAGGGCGAGAAGTACAACGCCCGCAACCTCGACGAGCGCCACCGCGACAACGCGCTGTTCACCGCATTCGCGCCGGTCGACGCGCCGCAGATCGCGGTCGCGCTGGTGGTCGAGAACGCCGGCTTCGGCGCCGGCGCCGCGGCGCCGATTGCGCGCCGCGTGATCGACTACGTGCTGACCGGCATGGTCCCGAGCGAGGCCGACATCGCCGCGACCAAGCTCGGCCAGTCGACCGCGCCGATCGGCGTGCCGCGCCCGGCCGCGCTGGTGCCGCTGCCGGGCACCACGGTCGACGGCGCCGCGGCCGCGATGCTGACTTCGCCGCCACCGACACCGGCACCGGCACCGGCGGCCGCGGCCGCCTCGGTGGCGCTGCGCGTCGCGCTGGACAAACCCTGATGAGCGCCGTCTTCGACCGGCCGTCGCCGTGGCAGCGCATCAAGCCGGTCTTCAGCGGCTTCGACGGCCCGCTGCTGATCGCGGTGCTGCTGCTCGGCGCCGCCGGGCTGCTGACGATGTACTCGGCCGGCTTCGACGCCGGCACGCGCTTCGTCGATCACGGCCGCAACATGCTGCTCGCACTGGGCGTGCTGTTCGTCGTCGCGCAGGTCTCGCCGCACACGCTGATGAAGCTCGCGGTGCCGCTGTACACGATCGGCGTGGCGCTGCTGGTCGCGGTGGCGGTAATGGGCGTGACGAAGAAGGGCGCGACGCGCTGGCTCAACGTCGGCGTGGTGATCCAGCCGAGCGAGATCCTGAAGATCGCGATGCCGCTGATGCTGGCCTGGTGGTTCCAGCGCCGCGAGGGCCAGTTGCGCGTGCCCGATTTCATCGTCGCGCTGCTGCTGCTGCTGGTGCCGGTCGGGCTGATCGTCAAGCAGCCGGACCTGGGCACCGCGCTCCTGGTGCTGTCGGCCGGCCTGTACGTGATCTTCTTCGCCGGGCTGAGCTGGCGCCTGATCATCCCGGTGCTGGTGATCGGCGCGGTCGCGGTCACCGCGATCGTCGTTTCGGAAGACCGCATCTGCCAGCCCGAGGTCAAGTGGCCGATGCTGCGCGACTATCAGAAGAACCGCGTCTGCACCCTGCTCGACCCGACCACCGACCCGCTCGGCAAGGGCTTCCACATCATCCAGGGCATGATCGCGATCGGCTCCGGCGGGGTCGACGGCAAGGGCTTCATGAAGGGCACGCAGACGCACCTCGAGTTCATCCCCGAGCGCACCACCGACTTCATCTTTGCCGCGTTCGCCGAAGAGTTCGGGCTGCTCGGCTGCATCGGCCTGCTGCTCGGCTTCGTCTTCCTCATCTTTCGCGGCCTGCTGATCGCCGCCGAGGCGCCGACCGTGTTCACGCGGCTGCTCGCGGGCGCGATCTCGCTGAGCTGGTTCACCT
>JANXWR010000122.1 GCA_025351025.1 Burkholderiales bacterium
TGCACCGTCTCGACCAACGCGAAGCAGCCTCCGACTGCGTAGCCGCCATGCTGGCTCTCGACGAGAACTTCATGGCCTTCGACGTCGATCCGCCGGAAGTCTGGGCCATCGCGCACGCGGTGCTGACCGACGCCGGCAAGGTCGCCGATGCTGCCCGCGTGGCGGACAAGGCCGCGCGCTGGCTGCGCGCCACCGTGACCGTCGGCGTTCCGGCCGGGGCGCGAGAGTCGTTCGCCCGCCGGCAGGCCGATGCCTGCCGCGCGATGGGCCTCGAGAGCGTCATCGGACTGCGCCGCTGAGCGGCAAGGCGTAGCTGCAGTCGCGGCCATGCCCGATCAGGTCGGGTTGCGGCCCCGACGCGCCGCAGCGCGAGCAGGTGAACGTGCCGCCGAGCAGGCCGTTCGAGGCGTAGAACAGGATTTGCCGGCCCTGCGCCGCGACCACCGGGTTGGTCGGGAAGCCGGGCTTGCGAGTGGGCGCCATGCCGATCTCCTTGAGCATCGAGGAGATCATTGGATGGTCGACACCCACGAGCCGGTGTTGTCGCCGTAGTAGTTGTCGTTGACGCCGAGGAAGAACTCGCTCGACGCTCCGGCGGGCACCGTGACCGTCAGGGTCGAGCCCACTTCGAATGGCGTTCCGTTCCCGAATCGGCCGACCAGCGAGAAACAGGCGAGTCCCGGGGTCAGGTAGGGTCCGGCCGTCGAGCCACCGGCGCAGAGGCTCCACGGCAGGCCCTCGGGCGTCACCACGCAGTTCTGGGTCGAGGGGCAACCACCGGTCCAGTAGTTCATCGTTCCGGCGGTGGTGATCGTCAGTTGCTGGCCGGGCACGACCGCCAGGCCGGTATCGGTCCACTGCTGGCGCAGCCCGACGTTGACGGTGGTCGCGCCGAAGGTGACGGTGGCCGTCGCGCTGCCGAGCAACGAGCCTCGGGCCGGATCGCAAGCGGTGCCGCTGTAGACCTGCACGGTCACGGTATCGGTGGTTCCGGCGGCCGGATGCTTCTCGTACACGAAGAGGGCTTTTTCGCTCGACGAGCAATAGTCCGTCTGATGTATGCGGCTGTTGCCGGCGATCTCGCTGAGGTCGCCGAACTGCGTTGTCGTCGTCCAGCGGTAGCTGTAGCCGGCGGTGTCGTCGGCGCCGAGCACGCTGGCGGTCATGGCGACGGTGCCGCCGACCCCGATCGTGGTCGCTGGCGGGTTGAGGGCGATCTTCTGCGGCGTGACGACGACGGGCCACTGGTCGGCCTGGTCGGAGGTGGCCAGGTCCTTCACGTAGGCGCTCGAGTCGAAGGCCTGCAACACGCCACCGGCGGCGTTCATCGCGACGTTGAACGAGTTCATGAACCCCGACATCGCACCGGGGTCGAGGCCGGCCGCGACGCGTGCCTTCACGGCCTTGTCGAAAGCGTCGACCAGGATCGTGCGCACGGTGCCCGCGCCGATCGCCGTACCTGTCAGGTCGACGCCGGCGTCGAACCACTGGCCGTTGGCGATCTTGTCGTTCACGCCGTTGACGGAGCTGGCGTAGTTGATGAAGTCTCCGGTCAGGTTGGTCCGCACGTCGGCCATGAACTTGGCCTTGTCGCCGGTGCCCGCGGTGAAGTCGATGGCGCCGCTGCCGAGGATGGCGTTGGCAATCGTCGGCACCATGAAGTCCTTGAGAAAGCCGCGCATCGCCACCTCTCTCAGCGCCGCCGACTGCACTGGCGTGAGGCTGGCGGCGACCCGGCCGAAGCACCGGCGCCGACCACCGTCACCTGGTAGGTGGTCTTGTCGGAGCCGTCGACCAACGGAATCGAGACGCTGGGGCCCGACACGGCCGCATAGGCAGTGGCCTGGTTGCCGTAGTACGCGTTCATGATGTCGGTGAGCGCGCCGGTCACGCCGCCGTTGACGCCGAACACCGGCGCCATCTCGAACTCGGTCACCGCTGCCGGGTCGGCGACGTCGACGCCGCCCGTGGTGTGCGAAATCCGGTCGACGAAGGCCCAGGCGCGGCGCCGAAAGTTGTTCGTCAAATGCGCGGCAAAGGGCGGGTCCTGCAGGACCTCGATACCGCTTTGCGTGGCCGGCGTGATGGAGATGCCGAGCGCGTGTGCGCGGGCCGCCGTGGCCGACATCCGGGCGGCACCGTAGGTCGCATTGGCGAAGGTGGCCAGCGCTTGGGTCAGCGCCGGGTCGGCCTGCGCGAACGCGTCGACGCTTCGCACCAGCTCGCTCTGAACGACAGCGGTGACGGCGTCGATGCCGGGCGCCGTCGGCAGGTCGGCGATCAGCGCCTGACGCTCGGCGTCGTTCAGCATGAGCGAGCCGTTGAGCGCGAAGTAGGCCAGTACCTGGGCCGTCGTCGCGGCGCTGATCGTCGTGTGGGTGGTGTCGATCCAGCCAATCAGCATCGGCTTGCCGTTCGGGCTGAGCACGATCGCGAGCTGCGCGCCGTCGGCGTAACTCGAGACCGTGACCTTGCCGGAGGCGTCTGGCGTGGCCGCGGCGATCGAGGTGACGACCGAGAGCTTGTCCGTGCCGAGGCCGACGCCGGCCGGCATGACGACGCTGGCGACGGTCGACGTGGCACTCAGCAAGGGAATCATCGGGCTTTGCGTCGTCGCGGCGCTGTCGCCGTCGTCGCTGCCGCCGCAGGCGGCAAGGAGAAGCGTGCCGGCGACGGCCATGCCGCACAGGGCGTGCAGCGAACGACGGATGGTGTGGTGAACGGACACGGTGCAGCTCCTGGGAGCGACGATCTGCACGCACTCTAGAAACCGCACCGTCACCCGAGCGTCACCGGCGCCCGGGCGACCCGAGCCCGGCTCGGGAGATCGCTCAGGCCGTGGCTGCGGGACGCACGCTGTAGCTGCAGTCTCTCGCGTGCTCGATCACGTCGGGCTGCCGGCCCGAGGCGCCGCAGCGCGAGCAGGTGAACATGCCGCCGAGCAGGCCGTCGGGCGCGTAGAACAGGATCTGGCGGCCCTTCGCGCCGGCGACGGGATTGTTGGCGGCCGATTGCGGGCGGGTTTCGGTCATGACGTTCTCCTTGTTTTTTGTGTACCAGCCGCCGCCCTATTGCCGGGTGAACGAGGAGGTCTGACAGGAGTCCGACTCCGATCCGGTGATCGTGTTGCCGTTCAGGGTCATGCTCACCAGGCCGCCCGCACCGGTGGCCGAGTTGCCGGAGAACGTCGCCGAGTAGCCGCCGCCGAAGCTCGGTGTCGTGTACGTGATGTTGAGCACGTTGCCGCCGCCCGAGGCGATGAAATAGGTGATCGTGCCGGAGTAGAAGCCGCAGGTCGAGGTGACCGAACCGAGCCAGGTGCCGACCCACGGGTTGCCGAAGGTGACGGTCGCCTGCTTGCTGCCCAGCAGCGGCCCTCGGCTCGGATCGCAGGCCGAGCCGGCATAGACCTGCACCGTCACCGTGTCGGTCGCCCCGGCCGTGGCGCCCGTTTCGTACACGAACAGCGCTTCGTTGCTCGAGGAGCAGTAGTCGGTCTGATGGGTTCTCGTCGCGCCGGCGATCTCGTTGAGGTCGCCGACTTGCGTCGTCGTCGTCCAGTGGTAACTGTAGCCCGAGGTGTCCTCGACGCCGGGCACCGTGGCCGTGAGGACGACGGTGCCGCCGACGGCGATCGTGCTTGCCGAAGGATTGAGTGCGACCTGCTCCGGCGTTACGACGATGTTCCATTGGTCGGCGCGGTCTGAGTGGGCGACGCCGTCGATGTAGACGTCCGAGTCGAATGCCTGGAGACCGGCGCCTGCGGCATTCATGATGGTGTTGAACGACGCCATCAATCCGGCCATCGGGCCGCTGTCGAACCCGACCGCCGCGCCGGCGTCCACGGCACCCGCGAAGCCCCTGACGAGAATCGTGCGCAGCGTGTTGCTGGCGTAGGCGGTGGTCGTCAGGTCGACGCCGGCATCGAACCACTGGCCGGCGACGATCTTGTCGCGCAAGCCCGGCAAGCTCGGCACGAAGGCGATGAAGTCGGTGGTGACGCTGTTCAGCACGTCGGCCAGGAACTTGGCCTTGGCCGTTCCCTGGCCGGCGGTGAAGTCGATGGCGCCGCTGCCGAGGACGACGTTGGCCAGCGTTGGCACCAGAAAGTCCTTGACGAAGCCGCGCAAAGCCACGTCGGTCAACGCCGCCGACTGCGCCGGCGTCAGGTTGGCGACGGCCCCGGCGAACAGGCCCGGTCCGATCACGGTCACCTGGTAGGTCGTCTTGTCGGAACCGCTGACGAGCGGTGTCGAGAAGGTTCCGCTGGCCGGCGCGGTGATCGCTGCGTAGGCGGTGGGTTGATTGCCGTAGTAGGCCGACATGATGTCGGTGAGTGCGCCGGCGACGCCGCCGCTCAGGCCGATCACGGGCGGCACCTCGAACTCCGTCACGGCGGCGGCGTCGGCGACGTCGACGCCGGCGGTCGTGTGCGAGACGCGATCGACGAAGGCGTAGGCGCGGCGCCGGAAGCTGTTCGTCAGGTGCGCCGCGAAGGGCGGGTCCTGGAGCACGTCGATGCCGCTCTGCGTGGCGGGCGTGACCAGCATGCCGAGCGCCTTCTTGCGGCCGAGGGCCGCCGAAGCGCTCGAGTGGG
>JANXWR010000142.1 GCA_025351025.1 Burkholderiales bacterium
GCGTCGGCGGCGTCGGCGGCGCCGGCGGCGCAAGCGATGGACGACACGACCAAGGTGCTGCTTACCCTGTTCATCACGCCGCTTCTCGGCGTCATCGCCGCCTTCTACACGACCCGCTACAAGCTGCGCCAGGAGCGCGACGACGACCGCGACAAGGAGAAGGAGCACATCCGGCTCAAGATCCTGAACCCGCTGCTGATCGCGGCCGAGGATCTGCTCGACCGCATCACCGACATCAAGCGCCGTCGCAAGGACCCGGCCCTTGGCGGCGACATGATCCGCTGGTTCAGGCAGGTGAAAGACATGCCACGCCAGGATCTCGGCCGCCTGGCGTTCTGGGCCAACGACGAAGGCTACTTCGCGATGTCCACGCTGTACGTCACCGCCCTCTACTTCTACTACGCAGGCACGATCCGGCGCGACTTTCCGTTCTTCGAGCTCGCGAGCGACAGCGAGAGCACGCTGCTCTCGCACCTGTCGCAAGTGCGCCTGTCGGTCGGCGGCAAGTTCGGCATCTGGGAGACGATGCAGGACTCGCTCGGCGCCTATCTCGCCAAAGACGCGACGGTGAAGAACTACCGCGAGTTCTGCGAAATGGTCATCGACGAGAAAGAGGCGCCGTGGCTGAACCGGCTCGTCGACTTCTATCGCGACATCCACATGAAGCTCGACGACCATCTGGCGAACGTAGAGCATTCGCTGCGAGCGCTGATCGCCTTCCTTCGCGTCAACCTCGGCATCCGGGCAATCGAATACCACCTCGACGAAGAATCGATCGCCCAGTTGCGTACGCGAGAGATTTCCAAGGCCTTGATCGACCGCCTGGTGGCGCTGACCTCGCTGGACTACCTGGGCGAGGTCGACTTCGTCGCGGCGCTGGTCGGCTGCCTGGGCCAGGATCTGACCGACGACTACAAGCCGTCGATCCTGAAGTGCGCGCGAAAAGGCATGGCCTGAGCCGGCCGCGCGGTCACTCCTTTCCGGTGCCTCGCGGTCAGAACCAGGGCTATCCCGCCGCCGGCGATCCGGCGCCCGCGGGCCGTCTTCATGCGGCGTTGCCGGGCCTGCGCGGCGCGGCCCCAGTTCAGGTCTGGAGCGGCGGGGCGAGCGACGCGGAACGCTTGTTCCGCATCGACGGGGCGACGCTGCACATCGCGCCTTTTCGCATCGACCGCTGGGGCCAGCGCTACATCAGTCACGGCCAGATTCGGGTCGACCTCGCCGCGCTCACGTCGAGCCTGTACCGGATCGTCGCGGTACACGACTTCCGCGTCGAGGACCGCAACCCCGACCTCGACGAATGCCCGGCCGGCGTCTTCCTGGCGAGGCAATGCGAAGGCCGATGGGAAGAAGCGGAAGACCATCCGGTCGAATGCCGCAGCGTCGCCGTGCTCGGTCATCTCGACGTCGCCGCGCGCCGGATCGCGCCACCATGATCAGCAATTGCAGGCTCGACGACTTTGCCGTCGTCGAGATCACCAACGAGCTGCCGTTCAACCGGCTCGGCGGCGTGGGCAGCGCGATCGACAGCCTGATCAGCGGCTTTCAGACGATCGGCCTGCCCATCCTCTGGTATCTGATCGACCACCACTACCAGCCCTTCGAGATCGACCAGCTCCTGCGCGAGTACGCGAACGTCGCGGTCGGCTCGCTCGAGGAGCTCGAGGCCATCCGCGCGCCGATCGCCCACCTGCATACCTACAACCACAACCCCGGGATCCTGCAGGCGCTCAGAGGCAGGCGAACCGTCTTCACCGTTCACTCGCTGCTTCGTTGCGAAGCCGAGTCCAACGGCATCGACCTCGGCTGGGCCGTGCAGCGCCAGGAGCAATTGATCGCCGCTTGCGACGAGATCGTTCTGGTGTCGAACGCCGAGCTCGGCCACTACCGGCGGCTCGGCTATGCGGCGCTGAATCCAAGGGTCAGCGTGATCCACAACGGCATCCGGCGGCGGTCCTCGCCGTTGCCGCGCGGCGCCACTCGCACGCTCGGCTTTTGCGGCCGGCTGGTGCCGCGCAAGCGCCCCGAGTACGTGCAATGGATCCTCAGGGAAGAAGGCTTCGAGGCCTACTCCAGCCTGATCGCCGGCCGGGGCTTCAGCGCCTATGCCCGCGACCTCATGGCCGACCAGGAGCTCGGGCGCCGGGTCCGCTATCTGGGCTGGTGCGGACGCGAACGCCTGGAAGCGTTCTACGCGCAGATCGACCTACTCGCGATCCCTTCGGCCTACGAGCCCTTCGGCATGGTGGCGCTGGAAGCGGTGGCGCGCGGCATTCCTGTCGTCTGCGCGCCGATCGACGGCCTGGTCGAGATCCTCGGCGGCGACGCCGTCTACGCAAAGGACGACAGCTACGATGCCTTTCGCGAAGCGATGCAGCGATGGCTCCGCATGGAGCAGTCCGCGCTCGACGCGATGACGCAGCGCGCGCACCGGCGCTTTTGCGAGCGCTTCACGGACGTGACGGTCGCCGGCAGCTACCGGGCGCTGTTCGAGCCCATCGGTTAGTCGAGGTGCGGCCGCCCTACTTGACCTTGGCCGGATCCTTCACCGCCTTCTGCACGTCGAACTCGACGTTGTAGAGCTGGTTGCCCATCGCGGCCACGCGCTCGACCTTGCGGATGTAGACGTCCTGGACGATGTCGCGCGTCTGCGCGTCGATCAGGATCTGGCCGCGCGGGCTCTCGAAGACCTGGCCCTTCATCGCCGCGAGCAGCGCGTCGCCGCCGCCCGCGCCCTTGGTGGTGGCCAGCGCGTTGTAGATCAGGTGCATGCCGTCGTAGCCGGCCACCGCCATGAAGTTGGGGCGGAACTTGTTGGCCGCCTCGAAGGCGGCGACGAACTTCTTGTTCATCGGCGAAGGATGGACCGCCGAGTAGTGGTGCGAGGTGACGACGCCGAGCGCCACGTCGCCCATGTCGTTGAGCTGGTCGTCGTCGGTGACGTCGCCGGTGGCGATCAGCTTGATGCCCGACTTGTCGAGGCCGCGCTCGCCGAACTGCTTCATGAAGGCCGCGCCCTGGCCCGAGGGCAGGAACACGAACACCGCGTCGGGCTTCAGGTCGGCGACCTTCTGCAGGAAGGGTGCGAAGTCGGGGCTGCGCAGCGGCGAGCGGATCTCGCCGGTGACCTTGCCGCCGTTGAGCAGGAACTGGCTCTTGAAGAACTTCTCGGCGTCGATGCCCGGGCCGTAGTCGGCGACGAAGGTCACGACGTTCTTGATGCCGTGCTTGGCGGCCCACTCGGCGATCGAGACCGAGACCTGCGGCAGCGTGAAGCTGGTGCGCACGATGTAGGGCGACTGCTCGGTGATCGCCGAGGTGGCTGCCGCGGTGACGACCATCGGCGTCTTGCTCTGCGTCGCGATCGGCGCGGTGGCAAAGGCGAGCGGCGTGAGGCCGAAGCCGGCGAGCACGTCGACCTTGTCGTTGACGACGTACTCCTGGGCGATGCGCCGCGTCGTGTCGGCGACGCCGGCGTCGTCCTTGATGAGCAGCTCGATCTTGCGGCCGGCCACGGTCGAGCCGTTCTGCGCCATCCAGAGCTTCGCCGCGGCCTCGATCTGCTTGCCGGTCGATGCCGATTGGCCGGTCATGGGAAGGATGAAGCCGATCTTGAATGGCGCGCTGTCGGCAGCGTGGGCACGGCCGAACGGAAGGGCGGCGACGACGGCCGAGCCGGCGAGCGCGTGGAGGGCCTGGCGTCTTTGCATGGTGCAGTCTCTTCAGCGTGGCGAAAAAACGGATTCTTGCCACGCCCGAGGGCCCGCGCCATCGGGAGATTCGCGCAGAGGCCTCAGTAGTTGGCCGCCGCGCGGACGGCGCTCGCCGGTTTGTCCAGGTCGGCGAGCAACTCCGGCCCGAGCACCGACAGCGGGATCGAGCCGTACGACAAGAGTCGGTCGTGAAAGTCGCGCAGCGAGACGCGCTCGCCCATCTGCAGCATGTAGTCGGCGAGCAGCGTCTCGAGCTGCAGCCGGCCGACCGTGTACGAGATGACGTAGCCGGGATTGAGGGCGATGCCGTTGACGGCCGCCTGCGACGCCTCGCGCGTGAAGCCCGACTGCGCCTCGAAGAAGTCGACCGCCTGCGCCACCGTCCACTCGCCCGAGGCGAGCTTCGGGTCGACGATGGCGCGGGCGCCGCGCACCCGCTCCCAGCGCGCCGTGAAGAGGCGCGCGTCGAGCCCGTCGCCGTAGAGGCCGAGGCGGACGAACATCTCTTCGCCGTAGAAGGCCCAGCCTTCGGCGAGCGCCGCGTCGTGCTGGATGCGGCGCACGAGATCGGGATGGCGCCGCGCGATCGAGAGCTGCAGGAAATGGCCGGGCATGGCCTCGTGCGCCGCCGTCGACCAGATGCGGTCGCGGTCGAAGTCCTCGTTCATGTCGAGCAGCTTCGCCGCTTCTTCCAGCGACTTGGGCGGGGTGATGAAGTAGTAGCCGGTGCTCGATTTCGAGAACAGGCGCGGCGAGTACATCGAGGCGCCCGGTGACACCGGTTGCAAAAAGGCCGGCGTCTCGACGATCTGCATCGAGCCGAGCCATTCCGGCACGGTGACGACGTCGAGCTCCTTCATGAACGCCGTCAGCTCGGCGATGCGCTCGCGGTAGTAGCCGACCAGCGCCGGCCCGCTCGGCGCCATGCCGCCTCCGCTGGCCGGCCCGAACGGAACCTTGCGCTGCTTCGACAGGGCCTGCAGCCAGATCTCCTCGGCCCAGCCGTGCGCCAGCTCGTCGCGCGCCATGTGCTCGATCTCGGCCGAGTCGTAAGGCAGGAGCTGGTCTTCGCGCAGCATCTGCTCGTAGGCGGCCTTGCCGATGGCGTGGTTGTCGGGCCACGAGATGGTGTGGGCGTCGAGGTAAGCCTTGGTCTCGGCGATCGTCGCCAGCACCGCGTCACGGGCGGCGACGAAGCGCTTCACCATCTCGGGCCGTGCCGCGTTCTGCGCGGTCGCCGCCGGGGTCAGCACCTCGTTGAAGAAGTCGGCCGTGCCGGCGAGCTGGATGCTGCCGACGGCGGCGAAGAGACGGCCCGGGTGCGTGGCCAGCTTCTGCCCGGCGACGACGAAGGCCGGGCCTTTCTCGAGCCGCGCGATCAGGTCGTCCCAGGCCTTGTCGAGGTCGGCCTGGGTCGCGCCCTCGCGGCCGACGATGGGCAGATGCAGGAACTGCGAAAAGATCGCCTGCACCAGGCTCAGGCTGGTGCCGGCGTAGTCCTTGCGGTCGGACTGGCGCACCAGCAGCTCGTTGAGCCGCGAGTCGAAGTCGGCGCGCAGCAGCTTGACGTTGTTGCTCTCGGCGAGCGTCATGCCCGGGCCGGCGGCCTTGGCGATCGCCTCCAGCTCCTGCTTCCAGCCCTGCAGCCGGCCGATGCGCACGGCACGCGCCGCCTCGCTGGGCGCGGGAAGCAGGGCGTCGGAGGTGGTCAGGCCGAGCGTCGAGCCGATGATCGGATCGTCGGCAGCGGTTGCAGCGACGAAGGTTTCGGCGAGCTTGTTGAGACGATCGCGGGCCGGCGTCTGCGCCGCGGCAGCCATCGACAGGGCGCCGAGCGCGAGGGCGAGGAACGAAGTTCGAAGACGATTCATGGGAGTGAGGAATCCTGCGGGACTTCTGGCATCGTACGATCGAATCCCAGGGGGCTCCATGACCGCACTCGCACAACCGTTTCTTCGCCGCGCCGCGCTTTGCGCCGTTCTGCCCTGCATGCTGATCGCCTGCGGCAAGCAGGACAGCGGCGCCGCGTCCACTGCCGCCTCGTCGACGACGGCGACGTCCCCGGCAAAGATCTACGTCGTCGGCACCGATGCCGCCTACGCGCCCTTCGAATCGCAGAACGAGAAGGGCGAGATCGTCGGCTTCGACATCGACGTGGTGAAGGCCGCCGCCGCCAAGGCGGGCCTGGAGGTGAAGTTCGTCAACACGCCGTGGGAAGGCATCTTCAACGCCTTGAAGCAGGGCGACCGCGACCTGCTCGTCTCGTCGATCACGATCACCGACGAGCGGAAGCAGTCGATGGACTTCAGCGACCCCTACTTCGACGCGCACCAGCTTATCGCTGTCAAGGCCGACTCGAAGATCGCGCGCTTCGAAGACCTGAAGAGCCTGAAGGTCGGTGTGCAGAACGGCACCACCGGCGACGAGACGATCACCAGGCTGCAGGGCAAGAACAGCCAGGACATCAAGCGCTTCGAGTCGACGCCGCTGGCGCTCAAGGAGCTCGAGACCGGCGGCATCGATGCCGTCGTGGCCGACAACGGCGTCGTCGTCAACTACGTGAAGAACAACGCCAGCAACAAGTTCAAGACGGTCAACGACCCCGCCTTTGCACCCGAGCACTACGGCATCGCCGTGAAGAAGGGCAATGCCGAGCTGCTCGCCAAGCTGAACCAGGGGCTGGCGGCGATCAAGGCCGACGGAACCTACGACCGCATCTACGCGACCTATCTCGGCACGCCCGAAGTCGCGCCCTCGGCACCGGCCCCGGCGGCCTCGAAGTAGCCGCCGCCCGTGGGCCTGTTCGACCTGCGATGGAACATCCTGGTCGGCTATGGGCCCCTGTTCCTGCAGGGGCTGGCGATGACGCTGCAGCTCACCGTCGTGGCGCTGATCGGCGGCATGGCGCTCGGCATCGCGCTCGGCCTCGTCGCCAGCACCACCGACAGCCCGCGACCGCCGACCGCCCTCGGCGTGGCCGCATGGCGGCTGGTGCGCGGCGCGACGCGCGCCTACGTCGGCTTTTTTCGCGGC
>JANXWR010000158.1 GCA_025351025.1 Burkholderiales bacterium
GCCCATGCCGGCGTATTGCGGGTTCGAGTTGGCGGCGTTGAAGATCGCCCGGTTGGCGTTGTCGACGCAGATGTCCATGGCCCGGCGCACATCGGTGTCGGTCGCCGATTCCGACGCCTCCGAGAGCCAGCGGCCGAGCTCGGTCTTGATGAAGGCGGTGCACATGCCGCTGGCGACCTCGCCGGCGTTGTAGCCGCCCATGCCGTCGGCCAGCACGACGAGCGACGAGGCCTCGTCGACGGCGGCAGAATCCTCGTTGTTGTTGCGCGCCCGGCCCGTGTCGGAAGCGCAATGGAACTCGAGCGTCATCATCGGCACGGCAGAAGCGCTTGACGGTAGGCGCAGCAGATTGTGCCTCGACTCAAGCGCCGTTCGGCCGCATCGCCGGGCGGCGCAGCCACTTGCCCGCAAGGACGACGAGGATCGCGCCGGCGGTTGCCGCGGCGTAGTGGAACCAGTCCTGCGCGACGAGGGCGTCGCCAAGCGCGACGTCGCTCGCCATCGTCTCGCCGCCGACCCAGCCGAGCAGCGCCGCGCCGAGCACGACGATGATCGGAAAGCGCTCCATCAGCCTGATCATCAAGGTGCTGCCGAAGATGACGAGCGGAATGCGGGTCGCCAGGCCGAAGATCAAAAGCGTCAGGCTGTCCTGCGCCGCGGCGGCGACGGCGATGACGTTGTCCAGGCTCCTGATCAGGTCGGCGATGAGGATGGTGCGCACCGCCGCGAGCAGGGTGCCGTACTCGCGGTGCTCGCCTTTGCTCTCGCCTTCGTCGCTCAGGAGCTGCACGCCGATCCAGAGCAGGAGCAGGCCGCCGACGATCTGCAGCCAGGGCAAGGCGAGCAGCCTGGCGGCGACGACGGTGAGCAGGATACGCAGCACCACGGCGGCGGCCGAACCGAAGAACACCGCCTGCTTCTGCTGGTGCGGCGGCAGCGAGCGCGCCGCGAGCGCGATCACCACCGCGTTGTCGCCCGACAGGATGATGTTGATCCAGAAAATCTTGAGCAGACCGATCCAGAACTCGGCGGTCGAGAGCATCTCCATGGCTCAGCGTGGCGGCGTCCGGCCCGCGACCTTCGGCCCGTTGCCGACGGTCAGAGCAGCGATTTCATCAGCCGGCCCATCTCCGACGGGTTGCGCGTGACCGTGAAGCCGCACTCTTCCATGACGGCGAGCTTGGCATCGGCGGTGTCGGCGCCGCCCGAGATCAGCGCGCCGGCGTGGCCCATGCGCTTGCCCGGCGGCGCGGTGACGCCGGCGATGAAGCCGACGATGGGCTTCTTCATGTTGTCCTTGCACCAGCGCGCCGCGTCGGCCTCGTCGGAGCCGCCGATCTCGCCGATCATGACGACGGCGTCGGTGCCCGGGTCGTCGTTGAACAGCTTCATGATGTCGATGTGCTTGAGGCCGTTGATCGGGTCGCCGCCGATGCCGACCGCGCTCGACTGGCCGAGCCCGACCTCGGTGATCTGCGCCACCGCCTCGTAGGTCAGCGTGCCCGAGCGGCTGACGATGCCGATCCGGCCCTTGCGGTGGATGTGGCCGGGCATGATGCCGATCTTGATTTCTTCGGGCGTGATCAGGCCGGGGCAGTTCGGCCCGAGCAGCAACGTCTTCTTGCCGCCGGCCGCTTCGCGGGCGCGCATCCGGCTCTTCACCTCGAGCATGTCGCGCACCGGAATGCCTTCGGTGATGCAGATGGCGAGGTCGAGCTCGGCTTCGACCGCCTCCCAGATCGCCGCGGCGGCGCCAGCCGGCGGCACGTAGATCACGCTCACCGTCGCGCCGGTCTGCTTCGCCGCTTCTTTCACGGTCGCGAAGATCGGAATGCCTTCGAAGTCTTCTCCGGCCTTCTTCGGGTTGACGCCGGCCACGAAGCACTCGCGTCCGTTGGCGTAGTCGCGGCACATGCGCGTATGGAACTGGCCGGTCTTGCCGGTGATGCCCTGCGTGATGACACGCGTGTTCTTGTCGATCAGGATGCTCATGTTCTTGCCCGGCTCACTTCAGCGCGGCCATGACGGCCTTGGCGGCGTCGGCCATCGAGTCGGCGCTGATGATCGGCAGGCCCGATTCGGCGAGCATCTTCTTGCCGAGCTCCTCGTTCGTGCCTTTCATGCGCACGACTAACGGAACACTGAGGTGGGTCGCCTTGCAGGCGGCGATAACGCCTTCGGCGATGGTGTCGCAACGCATGATGCCGCCGAAGATGTTGACGAGGATCGCCTTCACCTTCTTGTTGGCGAGCATGATCTTGAAGGCTTCGGTGACCTTCTCGGCCGAGGCGCCGCCGCCGACGTCGAGAAAGTTGGCCGGCTCGCCGCCGAACAGCTTGATCGTGTCCATGGTCGCCATCGCCAGGCCGGCGCCGTTGACGAGGCAGCCGATGTTGCCGTCGAGCTGGATGTAGGCGAGGTCGAATTTGCTCGCCTCGATCTCGGCCGGATCTTCCTCGTCGAGATCGCGGTAGGCGGCGATCTCGGGGTGGCGGTACATCGCGTTGGGGTCGAAGTTGAACTTGGCGTCGAGCGCCTTGATCGTCTTCGGCCCGCCGCCCTTGGCGCCCTCGAGGATCAGCGGATTGATCTCGGCCAGCGACGCGTCGGTCTCCATGTAGCAGGCGTAGAGCTTCTTGAAGACGTCGATCGCCTGTGCCTGGGCTTCCTTCGGAATGCCGATGCCGTTGGCGAGCTCGAGCGCCGCGGCATCCTGCATGCCGTCGATCGGGTCGATGAAGACGCGGACGATCTTCTCGGGCGTGTCGTGCGCGACCTGCTCGATGTCCATGCCGCCTTCGCTCGAACCCATCATCGCGACCTTCTGGGTCGCCCGATCGGTGAGCACCGCGACGTAG
>JANXWR010000161.1 GCA_025351025.1 Burkholderiales bacterium
CCGGCGACGAAGGTCATGCAGGAACACATCAAGATGGCGACGAGTGATTTCATGGGCAGCTCCGGGTGGGATGAAGAGGGGATGGGCGGATCGCGGCCGAAGGGCCACGTCAGCTTGTCGCCGCCTGGCGAGGATCCTTACAACGCGGCGTTCTGGGCCACGGCCTGACGCAGATCGGCCAGCCAGGCTGCATAGGCGGCGTCCTTGTCTTCCGGCTCCATGCGCAAGAGCGCCGAGGGATGCAGGGTGATGAGCACACGCCGACCGTCGGCGCGCTTCAGCCACTGACCGCGCGAGCGCGTAACGGCGACGGCATAGCCCATGAGCTGGCGCGCCGCCGTCGCGCCAAGGGCGACCAGGGCGTCTGCATCGACCAGCTCGATCTCGGTTTCCAGCCAGTGCTGGCAGGCGGCGGCCTCTTCCTGCGCCGGCGTCTTGTGGATACGCCGCTTGCCGCGCAGCTCGAACTTGAAATGCTTGACCGCGTTGCTGATGTAGACCGTGCGGCGATCGATGCCGAGCTCGGCGAGGGCGCGGCTGAACAGCTGGCCTGCCGGACCGACGAAAGGGCGGCCCTGCAGATCCTCCTGGTCGCCGGGCTGCTCGCCGACAAACATCAGCCGGGCATGGCGCGGGCCCTCGCCCGGCACGGCCTGCGTCGCGTGCGCGCCGATCGGGCATTCGCGGCAGCGCTCGAGGGCTACACGCAACGCCTCGAGCGACTGTGGCTTGTCGCCGCCGGACGAGAGCGCCGGGCCGGGCGCCGGCCGTGGAGCGCTCGGATGGCGTCGTGCCGGATCGCTCGGGCCTTTCTGGATCATGGTCATGCTCCGTTCGGCGGCGCGCGCGGCGAGCGGGTCGATCAGCGCCGCCTCGGGCAGGTTGGCCCAGTAGCGACGCGGCATTTCCTTTTGCATCGCCGCCAGCTTCAAACGTGCCGGGTTGAAGATGCTCTCGTAGTAGGTGAGCCAGAGCTTCTCGCCGGCATCGGCCGGCGGCGCCTGCTCGCGCCCCACGCCCGGTCCGACCAAGAGGTGCTCACCGTCCCAGCTCACGCACTGCTCGGGTGTGAGGATGGCCCAGTGCATTGCGGTGAACCGTCGGGCGAAGAACGGCGCCGTCGCTGCCACGACGTGATGCGCAGGCTCGAACCAGGCCACGTGCAGCGATGGCCGCCCCGGCCCTTGGTCGACGGTCCGGAATCGCACGAAGGCCTTCATCTTGTGCATCTCGCGACCGACTTCCTGCGCCATGCGCTCGGCTCGCATCCAGTCGGCGTCGAGCGGGTCATGGCGCAGCGCGGCCTCGGTTTGCAGGCGCCAGAACAGGCGGTAGAGCAGGCCGAAGCGCTCGCTATCCCGATGCAGGATCACGCGCTCGCAGAGCGGCATGAAGGCGGCCGGAACATTCACGGGCGGCGCATCGCCGAGGGATGATGGCGACGCGGGGCCATCGGCGTCGAACAGCCCCGCCTCGACCTCGCGCGCCGTGTGCCAGCCCACTCGATCAGGAGCGACCTGCTCTGCCCAAAGCGACCGACACGCGCGACGAAATCCGTCGAGATCGATTTCACTGTCGAGGCTTACGTGACGCAACTCGGCGCCTGCGGCGCCACGATCGCTCGCCATGCGCGGGGCACCGTCGCTCGGCAACATGCGGCGAGCTTAAGCGGCGCGGGATTCCATCACTGCGCTCAGGCGAATAGCGAGCCTTGGCCGCCGATGGCCGCCATGTGCCGAGGCAGCTCGGCGGCATCGAGCGTGCACCTGGGGTGATGCGTGGCGACGACGACGAAAGGAAGGACCTTGCGCAAGGGAACGCGCGCGCGTTCCAGGTCCGCGATCGACAGTCGGCGCACGCGACGCGCCCGAAGCAGGCGAAGCACGGTCTTGACGCCGAGGCCCGGCACGCGGAGCAGCATTTCCTTCGGCGCACGATCGAGGTCGACAGGGAATTGCTCCCGATGGGCGAGCGCCCAGGCCAGCTTGGGATCGACTTCGAGCGAAAGCATGCCGTCGTCGGCGACGACGATTTCCGACTGCTCGAACCCATAGAAGCGCATCAACCAGTCGGCCTGGTAAAGGCGATGCTCGCGGACCAGCGGTGGTGCCATCAACGGCAGCGCACGCGCGGCGTCGGGAATCGGGCTGAACGCCGAGTAGTAGACGCGACGCAGTCGATAGGCGCCGTAGAGCGACGCGCTCGTCGAAAGGATGGCGCGATCCGACGAGGCGTCCGCGCCGACGATCATCTGCGTGCTCTGGCCGGCCGGCGCGAACCGGGGCGGCCGCGCCCGGCGTGGTGCCAGCATCGGTTGGGAGCGCGCGGCCGCAGGGCGTGCAGCCTCGGCACCTTCGTCGATGTGCAGGCGCAAACGCGCCATGGAGCGGCGGATGCCAGCACCGTCCTTTTCGGGCGCCAGCGCGGCCAGAGACTGCACCGTCGGCAGCTCGATGTTGATGCTGAGCCGGTCGGCGTAGCGGCCGGCCAGCGCCAGCAGCTCCTCGCTCGCCTCGGGGATGGTCTTCAAGTGGATGTAGCCGCGAAAGTCGTGGTCCTCGCGCAGCACGCGCGCGACCTCGACCACCTGTTCCATCGTGTAGTCGGGCGATCGGATGATTCCCGAGCTGAGGAACAGGCCTTCGATGCAGTTGCGGCGATAGAAGTCGAGCGTGAGGTTGACCACTTCGCCGGTGCTGAAACGGGCCCGCGGCACGTTGCTCGAAACCCGGTTGACGCAGTAGAGGCAGTCGTAGACGCAGAAGTTGGTGAGCAGAATCTTCAGTAGCGAGATGCAGCGGCCGTCGGGCGCGTAGCTGTGGCAGATGCCGGAGCCCTCGGTCGATCCGATTCCCTTGCTCTTGCTCGAGTCTCGCTTCGACGTGCCGCTCGATGCGCAGGAGGCGTCGTATTTGGCGGCGTCGGCGAGGATGGCGAGCTTGCGGTCGAGCTGCATGAATCCGGAGGAGGGCTGTACGAATATAAGGGGTATCCACTTAGCTCCAGCGTGTCGAAAACTACTGGATGCCCATCCAGTATCTTACCTCTACTTCGTCGGCTTGAGTAGTGGCCTGACGACGTTGTCGTAGGTCACCGGTTCGGTGACGACGGCCTGCTGCA
>JANXWR010000197.1 GCA_025351025.1 Burkholderiales bacterium
CCGAGTCGACGCCGGCAGCGCCGAGTTTTTCCTTGGCGGTATCGGCGTCTTCTTTCTTCTCGAACGGACCGACGCGAACGCGGTAGACCGTCCGTCCGCCTTGCTCGCGCTCGGTGAGCTTGCTCTCGACGCCGAGCAGCGCGAGCTTGGCGCGCTGTTGTTCGGCGTCCTCGCCGCGGGCGAAGGCGCCTGCCTGCACGAAATACGAAAACGGGTCGGCGCCGGCGGCCAGACTTTGCGACGCCTTGCTCGCCGGCGCGCTGGCGGCGGCGCTGGCGCTCGCACTCGACGCCGGGCGCTGCGGCCGCGCCGCGCTGGCCGCGCTCGGCAGCATCGGATCGATCACGGTCGGTGCCGTCAGCGTCGGCGCCACGCTGGCCGTCGGAGGCAGCACGCCGCCTTGCGGCGCAGAGGCCGACGCGGCGTTCGGCGCCGGGTTCTTGCCGGCGAGCGCGCTGTTCGGATCCCAATTGCGGTTGCGTTCGATCTCTGCCGCGTCCTGTCCGGGCGGGCGCGGCTGGACCTTGTTGACGAAGGGATTGGGTGCCTTGGTCACGTAGAGCGCAACGCCGAGCGCCAGCGCCAGGCCGATGAGCAGGCCGATGACCAGGCCGATGACAAAGCCGCCGCGCTGGCCGCGGGGGTGTGGAGGTTTCATGCGGGTTCCGGTTCTCTCAGCATTCGCTCGGGCGCGCTCACGCCTAGCACGGCGAGCGCGTTGCGGATGACCTGGCGCGTCGCCGCCAGCAGGGCCAGGCGGGTTCTCGTCAGGTCGGAGTCGTCGTCGACGAGGAAGCGCTCGGCGGCGTAGTAGCTGTGGAAGGCGGCGGCGAGCTCGCGCAGGTAGAACGCGATCTCGTGCGGCGAGAGGCTCGCGGCGGCGCCGCTCAGCACCTCGGGATAGTCGGCGAGCTTGCGCAGCAACGCCGTCTCACTGGCTGCCTGCAGGCGCGCGAGGTCGGCGGCGGCGAGCTGCGTCGCGTCGCCGCCTTGGCCGGTGAACTGCTCGATGACCGAGCAGATCCGGGCGTGCGCGTACTGCACATAGAAAACCGGGTTCTCGTCGTTCTGCTTCAGGGCCAGGTCGACGTCGAAGGTGAACTCGGTGTCGGCCTTCCTGCTCAGCATGAAGAAGCGGACCGCGTCCTTGCTGGTCCAGTCGATCAGGTCTCGCAGCGTGACGTAGCCGCCTGCGCGCTTGGAGATCTTCACCTCCTGGCCGCCGCGCTCGACCCGCACCATGGTGTTGAGCACGTAGTCGGGATACGACTGCGGCACGCCCATGCCGGCCGCCTGCAGGCCGGCGCGTACCCGGGCGATGGTGCCGTGGTGGTCGGTGCCCTGGATGTCGATCGCCTTGCGAAAGCCGCGCTCGAACTTGGCGAGGTGATAGGCGACGTCGGGCACGAAGTAGGTGTAGCTGCCGTCGGACTTGCGCATGACGCGGTCCTTGTCGTCGCCGTAGTCGGTGGTGCGCAGCCAGAGCGCGCCGCCTTCCTCGTAGGTCTTGCCGGAAGCGACGAGCCGGGCCACCGTTGATTCGACCCGGCCGCTCGTGTACAGGCTCGACTCGAGGTAGTAGTTGTCGAAGCGCACGCCGAAGGCGGCGAGGTCGAGATCCTGCTCGTGGCGCAGGTAGGCGACCGCGAACTCGCGGATGCCGTCGCGGTCGTCGAGGTCGCCCGAGGCCGTGAACTTGCGGTCGTCGGCCTTCACCGTCTTGCCGGCCTTGAAGTCGACGGCGATGTCGGCGATGTAGTCGCCGTTGTAGGCTTCGGCCGGCCAGCCGGCGTCGCCCGGGGCCAGCCCGGCGAGACGCGCCTCGACCGAGGCAGCGAGGGTGGCGATCTGCACGCCGGCGTCGTTGTAATAGAACTCGCGCAGCACCTGCCTGCCCTGCGTCTCGAGCAGGTTGCAGATGGCGTCGCCGAGCGCCGCCTGCCGGGCGTGGCCGACGTGCAGCGGCCCGGTCGGATTCGCCGACACGAACTCGACGATGACCGGCTCGGCCGCGCTCTTGGCGCGCCGTCCGAAGCCGGCGCCGCTTTCCAGGACCTCGGCGACGATGCGCTGCCGCGCCGCGGCGCGCAGGTGCAGGTTGATGAAGCCCGGCCCGGCGACGTCGATCGCCTCGACCCAGCGCTCGACGGCGCTCTTCTTGCGCAGCGCGGCGATCAGCTCGGCCGCGACCTCGCGCGGATTGCGGCGCTGGGCCTTGGCCAGCGGCATGGCCGCGGTGCAGGCCAAGTCGCCATGCGCGGCCTGGCGCGGCGTCTCGAACATCGCCGCCAGCGTGTTGCCGGGGCTCACCTCATCCATCGCGGCACGCAGGGCATCGAGCAATTCGTCACGGGCCCGGGTCATCGGCGAATTCTACGAGGCGACTTCCGAGCGGCCGGTCCGCGGCGCCGAGCGCCGTCGCCGGCCGGCGTGAAGTCGGTCGAGACCGTGAGATATGGCAAGGCCACCGCAGCGCCGGCGTACTTCTGGTCACAGGCCGATGCAAGAATGCCCTCCCCAAACGCGCCATAGCGATGTCTTCCGCCGCCACCCTCTCCGCTCCGCCCGTTGCCCCGCCGGCTGAAGGCAAACCGATGCCGGCGATGATCGGCAAGTACCGCATCCTCGGTCGCCTCGGCGATGGCGCGACCAGCGAGGTCTTCCTCGGCTTCGACGACTTCCAGTGCCGCAACGTCGCCATCAAGCGGGTGCGCGCCTCGACCGCCGCCGACCCGGTCGACGGCCACTACTCCGAGCGTTTCTTCGCCGCCGAGGCGGCCCTCGTCGGCAAGCTCCAGCACCCGAACGTGGTGCAGATCTTCGACGCCGTGCCCGACCCGGCAGAGCCCTACCTGGTCATGGAATACGTGGCCGGCGGCACGCTGCGCCCGTATTGCCGGGCCGACCAGCTGCTCTCGCTCGAGCTGGTCGTCGAAATCGGCTTCAAGTGCGCGATGGCGCTCGGCTACGTCTATCGCCAAGGCCTCATCCATCGCGACGTCAAGCCGGCCAACCTGCTCACGGTGCTCAACAACGGCACCATCACCGACGTCAAGATCACCGACTTCGGCAGCGTGCTGAACCTCGGCTCGGACGTGACGCAGATCCACCGCGTCGGCTCGCTCGCCTACATGTCGCCCGAGCAACTCGACGGCGGCACCCTCGATTGCCGCGCCGACATCTACTCGCTCGGCGCGGTGCTCTATCACCTGATCGCCGGCCGGCCCCTCTTCGATGCGCAGGTGCAGTCGGCCATGATGCATCAGATCTACAACGTCAAGCCGGCGCCGCTGGCCGGCATCCGCGCCGGCGTCACCGAGGCGCTCGACAACGTCATCCAGAAGGCGCTGGCCAAGAAGCCCGGCGACCGCTACAGCGACTGGGGCGAATTCGCGCAGGCGCTCTCGGGCCTGGTGACGACGCAGCAGGTGCCGCGCGGCCAGTTCCAGGGCGTGCTCGACTCCGAGCGCTTCACCCTGCTGCGCACGCTCGAGTTCTTTGCCAACTTCGGCGACGTCGAGCTCTGGGAGGTCGTGCACCGCGCCAAATGGCAGCGCTTCCACTTCGGCCATGCGCTCTATCGCAAGGGCGAGGAAGGCAACAGCTTCCACATCATGGCCCAGGGCGAGGTCGAGGTCTTTCGCGACGGCAAGAAGGTAGCCCAGCTCGGCGCCGGCACCTCCGTCGGTGAGATGGCCTACCTGGCGCCGAGCGCCGAGCTGAAGAAGCACAGCACCGACGTCATCATCACCGAGCCGGCGACGACGATCTCGTTCACGCCGGAAACGTTGATGCAGCTGAGCCCGAACTGCCGCCACCTCTTCCACGATTCCTTCATCAAGGTTCTGGTGCGGCGCCTCCATTCGGCGCACGAGCAGCTCGCCCATCCGCGGCGCATCCTGTAGCGGCGCGTCGACGCGCCGGCCGGCTCGCCTTGCCGGCGACAGTCCCGGCATGATCCAATCTCGCCGCCGACCCGCTCGCCGTGAGCGGGCCAAGACTCTGCACAACCCCGGGAGATTTTTTCATGAACCGACTGCTCAGCATTTCCGCCGCTTTGGCGCTGGCCTTTTCCGCCTCGGCGTTTGCCAATTCGCACAAAGAAGCGCCGATGCTGACGAACGTCGCCGCCAGTGCGCCGATGACCGCGCAGCAATCGAAGATGGGCGACTGCAGCAAGCAGGGAAAGGGCAAGAAGGGCGACGAGTACAAGGCCTTCATGAAGACCTGCCTCGCCGCCGGCGGCGCCGCGTCGGCCCCGGCCACGCCGATGACGCAGCAGGAAAAGATGAAGAAGTGCAGCGGCGAAGGCAAGGGCAAGAAGGGCGTCGAGTACAAGGCCTACATGAAGACCTGCCTCGCGGCCTGAGCGGCCGGCCGGTCGCGCGGGCATGGGCCGGCGCGAGCATTGCGCATCGGCGCCGATCGCATAAATTAGCGGCATGGCACCCACGCCCGATCGCGGTCCCGCCACCGCCGTGCAGGCGGTGTTGTTCGATGCCTACGGCACGCTGTTCGACGTCTACAGCGTCGGCGTCGCCGCCGAGCGGCTCTTTCCCGGCGCCGGCGAGCGGCTCGGCATCCTCTGGCGCGACAAGCAGATCGAGTACACCCGGCTCAGCTCGATGAGCGGGCGGATCCGCAGCTTTCGCGATTGCACGCGGGCCGGCCTGCGCTTCGCCGCCAAGCGGCTCGAGCTCGTGCTCGATGCGGTCGCCGAAGACGAGCTGATGGGCAGCTACGACCGGCTCCAGCCCTTCCCCGAGAACCTCGCCGTTCTAGAGGAGCTGAAGCGCCGCGGCATACAAGCCGGCATCCTGAGCAACGGTGATCCCGACATGCTCGAAGCGGTCGTCCGCCACGCCGGCTTCGCGGCGCTGCTCGACCCGGTGCTGAGCGTGGAAGGCAGCGGCCGGTTCAAGACCGATCCCGCGACCTATGCCCTCGGCACCGCCGCGTTCGGGCTCGCCGCGAGCGACGTCCTGTTCGTGTCGAGCAACTGCTGGGACGCGATCGGCGCCACCTGGTTCGGCTACACGACGCTCTGGATCAATCGCTTCGGCCTGCCGCTCGACGAGCTCGGCGCGGCGCCGACCCGCACCGGCACGAGCCTTGCGGACGTGCTTTCTTTCTTTCCGTCTTCGCTCCGGAGCCCGACCCCATGACCCTCCCCCTGCCGCCCGGCGTGGCCATCAACGCACCCATCCTGCCCGGCTTCGAGACCATCCTCACCGGGCCGGCGCTCGAACTCGTCGCCAAACTGCATCGCGCTTTCGAGCCGCGCCGCCAGCAGCTCCTCGCAGCACGCGCCGAGCGCGCGAAGCGGCTCGACGCCGGCGAGCGCCCCGATTTCCTGGCCGAGACGAAGTCGATCCGCGAGAGCGACTGGAAGATCGCGCCGGTGCCGCCCGCCTTGCAGCGGCGCCGCGTCGAGATCACCGGGCCGGTCGACGCCAAGATGGTCATCAACGCCTTCAACTCGGGGGCGGATTCGTACATGACCGACTTCGAGGACAGCAACTCGCCGCTGTGGACGAACCAGATCCAGGGCCAGATCAACATCGGCCAGGCGATTCGGCGCACGCTTTCGTTCGAGCAGTCGTCGCCGGCGGGGACCAAGACCTATCGCCTCAATGACCAGATCGCGACGCTTCAGGTCCGCCCGCGCGGCTGGCATCTCGACGAGAAACACGTCACCGTCGACGGCCAGCGCGTGCACGGCGGCCTGTTCGACTTTGCGCTGTTCCTGTTCCACAACGCGAAGGAACTGCTCGCCCGCGGTGCCGGCCCGTACTTCTAT
>JANXWR010000207.1 GCA_025351025.1 Burkholderiales bacterium
TAGCGCTCGATCGTGTCGAGGTCGCGGATGCCGCCGCCGAGCTGCACCGGGATCTCGTCGCCCACTTCGGCGAGGATCGCCCTCACGGCGCTCTCGTTGACCGGCTTGCCGGCGAACGCGCCGTTCAGGTCGACCAGATGGAGCCGCCGGGCCCCGGCGTCGATCCAGCGCCGCGCCATCGCCGCCGGGTTCTCGCTGAAGACCGTCGATTCGTTCATGTCGCCCTGCTTCAGGCGAACGCAGCGTCCGTCCTTCAGGTCGATCGCAGGAATCAGCAGCATGGCCGCATCGAACGGGTGGCAACGAGACGAATGGGGAGCGCGGCGGCGGTGGGCGCGGCGCGGTCCGGATGCGGCGTCAAGGATTCCAGTGCAGGAAGTTGCGGTACAGGGCCAACCCGAGTGCGGCGCTTTTTTCCGGATGGAACTGCGTCGCGAAAATATTATCGCGCGCCAGCGCCGAGGTAAAGCGACCGCCGTAGTCGGTTTCGCCCACACTGTGGCGCGGGTCGGACGGGTGCGCCTTGAAACTGTGCACGAAGTAGAAGTGGCTGGCGTCGGGAACGCCCTGCCAGATCGGGTGCGGCCGAGCCTGGATCACCTCGTTCCAGCCCATCTGCGGCACCTTGAAGCGGCTGCCGTCGGGCTGCTTGCGGCCCTCGAGACGAAACCGCACCACCTCACCGCCGATCACGCCGAGGCCCGGTGTGCCCGAGTCGCTCGGCCCCTCTTCACTGCGTTCGAGCAACATCTGCATGCCGATGCACACGCCCATCAGCGGCTTGTTGGCCGCCGCATCGAGCACCGCCTCTTCGAGGCCCGAGTCGCGCAGCTCGCGCATGCAGTCGGGCAGCGCGCCCTGGCCGGGCAGGACGACACGCTCGGCGGCGAACACTTCTTCGGGATTGGCGGTGACGATGACATGGATGTCGCCCGACTCCCGCGCGACATGCGCGACCGCCTGCGACACCGAGCGCAGATTGCCCATGCCGTAGTCGACGACGGCCACCGTTCGCATCGCGCTATCGCCGGCTACAGGCTGCCCTTGGTCGAAGGCACCGCATCGCCGACGCGCGGATCGATCGCGATCGCCGCGCGCAGCGCCCGGGCGAAGGCCTTGAACACCGTCTCGCACTGGTGGTGCGCGTTCTCGCCGCGCAGGTTGTCGATGTGCAGGGTCACCAGCGCGTGGTTGGCGAAGCCCTGAAAGAACTCGTGCGCCAGCTGGGCGTCGAAGCCGCCGATCATGCCGGCCTTAAACGGCACGTTCATGGTCAGCCCGGGCCGCCCGGAGAAGTCGATCACCACGCGCGACAGCGCCTCGTCGAGTGGCACGTAGGCGTAGCCATAGCGGACCAGGCCGCGCTTGTCGCCGACCGCTTTGCCGACCGCCTGGCCGAGCGTGATGCCGACGTCCTCGACCGTATGGTGGCCGTCGATGTGCAGGTCGCCAAGCGCCTCGATCTCGAGGTCGATCAGGCCGTGCCGCGCGATCTGCTCGAGCATGTGGTCGAAGAAGCCGATGCCGGTGGCGAGCTTGGCGGTGCCGCTGCCGTCGAGATCGACGCTGACGCGGATCTTCGTTTCCTTGGTGTCGCGCTGCACCGTGGCGCGGCGCGCGGCGGCGGTCGTGGGCAGGGGAGCGTTCATCGCAGGCTGGCGCGCAGGGCATCGATCATGAGCCCATTTTCCTCTTTCGTTCCGACCGTGAGGCGCAGGCAGTTGGCGAGCAGCGGGTGCATGGGCGCGACGTTCTTCACCAGCACGCCGCGCTGCTTCATGCCGGAGAAGACGGCGGCGCTGTCGGCGACGCGAACCAGGATCATGTTCGCCTCGCTCGGGAAAGGCTCGACGCCGGGCGTCTCGCGCAGTGCAACTTGCAGCTGCTCACGCTCGCTGCGCAGCAAGACCGCCTGGCGCGCGAACTCGTCGGCGTGCGCCAGCGCGAAGAGGGTCGCTTCGGCGTTGAGGGCGCTGATGTTGTAGGGGGGCCTGACCTTGTCGATCTCGTCGACGAGAGCCGCCGGGCCGGCCATGTAGCCGAGACGCACGCCGGCGAGGCCGAATTTGCTGAGCGTGCGCATGACGAGCACATGCGGCAGCGTGCCGGCACGGTCCATCCAGGTCCGCGAGGAAAACGGTTGGTAGGCCTCGTCGAGTACGACCAGCCCGTTCTGCGCGCCGACCGCGGCGACGATGCGCTCGACCGCGCCTTCGTCGAACAGGTTCGCGGTCGGGTTGTTCGGATAGGCGATGTAGGTGACCGCCGGACGGTGCGCCTCGATCGCCGCGAGCATCGCCGCCTCGTCGAGCTCGAAGCGCGGCGTGAGCGGCACGCCGACGAAGCGCAGTCCCTGCAGCCTGGCCGACATCTCGTACATGACGAAGCCGGGCACCGGCGCCAGGATGCTCGCGCCGGGCAGGTCGCAGGCCATCGCCAGCAGCGAGATCAGCTCGTCGGAGCCGTTGCCGAGCATCAGCTTGCAGCCCGCGGGCAGCTTGACGTACGACGTCAGCGCCGCGATCACGTCGCCGACGCAGCCGACCGGATAGCGGTTGATGGCGACCCGACCGAGCCGATCGCCCAGCTCGCGCTGCAGCGCCTCGGGCAGGCGAAACGGGTTTTCCATCGCGTCGAGCTTGACCAGGCCGCGGCTGTCCTGGATCGCGTAGGCGTGCATCGACTTCACGTCTTGGCGGATGACGGCGGCGATGCGGTCGGCGGTGGTGGGCAGCGGGCTCGGCATGCGGTGAATCTTACGGTTCGGTCCTGCGTCGATCAGTCGCTGCCGGAGTCGGCGCGGCCGAGCCGCATGGCCGCCGCCTCGGCGTGGGCGTGCAGGCCTTCGCCCCGCGCCAGCTCGACGGCGATCGGCCCGAGCAGCGCGGCGCCGCTCTCGCTGACCTCGATGACGCTGGTCCGCTTCTGGAAGTCGTAGACGCCGAGCGGCGAGGAGAAGCGCGCCGTGCCCGAGGTCGGCAGCACATGGTTCGGACCGGCGCAGTAGTCGCCCAGGCTCTCGCTCGTGTAGGCGCCGAGAAAGATCGCGCCGGCGTGGCGGAGCAGCGGCTCCCATCGATGCGGATCGCTGCCGCTCACCTCCAGGTGCTCGGGCGCGATCCGGTTGCTGATCGCGCAGGCTTCTTCCATCGAGCGGGTATGGACGAGCGCGCCGCGGCCTTCGAGCGAGGCGCGTATCACGTCCCGACGCGGCATCGTCGGCAGCAGGCGCTCCATCGCGGCGAGCACGCGATCGAGGTAGCCGGCATCGGGGCAGAGCAGGATGCTTTGCGCCATCTCGTCGTGCTCGGCCTGGCTGAACAGGTCCATCGCCACCCAGTCCGGCGGCGTCGTGCCGTCAGCGAGCACGAGGATCTCGCTCGGCCCGGCGATCATGTCGATGCCGACCGTGCCGAAGACGCGCCGCTTGGCGGCGGCGACGTAGGCGTTGCCTGGCCCGGTGATCTTGTGCACGGCGGAAATAGTCGCCGTGCCGTAGGCGAGCGCGCCGATCGCCTGGGCGCCGCCGATGGCGAAGATGCAGTCGACGCCGGCGACCGCCGCCGCGGCCAGCACGAGCGCGTTGCGCATCCCTCCAGGCATCGGCGCGACCATGACGATCTCGCCGACGCCTGCGACCTTGGCCGGCAGCGCGTTCATGAGCACGCTAGACGGATACGCCGCCTTGCCGCCCGGCACGTAGATGCCGACGCGGTCGATCGGCGTCACCTTCTGGCCGAGCAGGTTGCCGTCGGCGTCGCGATAGCTCCAGCTCTTGCCTGCGACCTCGAGCTGGCGCTCGTGGAAGGCGCGGATGCGGGCCGCCGCGCTCTCGAGCGCCGTCCGCTGCGATGCAGGCAGGCCGTCGAGCGCGGCACGCATCGCCGAAGGCGCGATCTCGAGCTCGGCCAGCGACGCCACATCGACGCCGTCCCAACGGCGCGTGTACTCGAGTACCGCCGCATCGCCGCGCGCGCGCACGTCGGCGAGCACGGCGATGACGCTGGCCTCGACCTCGGCGTCGACGCTCGCGTCGTAGGCAAGCAGGCGCGCCAGGTCGTCGGCAAAGCCCGGCGCGATCGTGCTCAGACGCCGCAACGACAGACTCACCCGGTCGCTCCCGCCGCCACCGCTTTTGCGAGCGCGTCGACGATGCCGCGGATCGGCTCGCGCTTCAGCTTCAGCGACGCGCGGTTGACGACCAGACGTGCCGAGATCTGCATGATCTCCTCGACCTCGGCAAGCGCGTTCGCCTTCAAGGTGTTGCCCGAGGCGACGAGGTCGACGATCGCGTCGGCCAGGCCGGTGAGCGGCGCCAGCTCCATCGAGCCGTAGAGCTTGATCAGGTCGACGTGCACGCCCTTGTCGGCGAAATGGTCGCTGGCGATGCGCGTGAACTTGGTGGCGACGCGGATGCGCGAGCCCTGCTTCACCGCGGCCGCGTAGTCGAAGTCGAGCGGCGCGGCGACACTCATGCGGCAGCGCGCCACGCCGAGGTCGAGCGGCCGGTAAAGGCCCTCGCCGCCGTGCTCGATCAGGGTGTCGAGGCCGACCACGCCGAGATCGGCGCCGCCGTGCTGCACGTAGGTCGGCACGTCGCTGGCGCGCACGAGGACGATGCGCAGGTCGGCGCGCGAGGTGGCGACGATGAGTTTGCGGCTCGCTTCAGGGTCGTCGGCCAGGGTGATGCCGGCGGCCGCGAGCAGCGGCAGCGTCTCGTCGAGGATCCGGCCTTTCGACAGCGCGAGCGTGATCATCTCTGATCCCTCGGCCCGCCCCGCCCCGCCGCTGTCATCCTGAGCGAAGCGAAGGATCTCCCGGCGGCGAGACCCTTCGCTGCGCTCAGGGTGACAAGGTTCGGCGCGCTCCTCACGACTTCACCCGCTCGATGTCAGCGCCCAGGCCGCGCAGCTTCGACTCCATGCGGTCGTAGCCGCGGTCGAGGTGATAGATGCGGTCGACCACGGTCTCGCCATCGGCGACCAGCCCGGCGATGACCAGGCCGGCCGAGGCGCGCAGGTCGGTCGCCATGACCGCCGCGCCGGAGAGCTTCTCGACGCCCTGCACGACGGCGATGCGGCCGTCGACCTCGATCCTGGCGCCGAGCCGGGTCAGCTCGGGGATGTGCATGAAGCGGTTCTCGAAGATCGTCTCGGCGATGCTCGCCGTGCCCTCGGCGATGCTGTCCAGGGCCATGAACTGCGCCTGCATGTCGGTCGGAAACGCCGGGTACTCGCTGGTGCGAAAGCTCACCGCGCGCAGCCGCCCCGAGGCGCGCACGCGGATCCAGCCCTCGCCCGCCTCGATCGTGGCGCCGGCCTCGCGCAGCTTCTCGATCACCGTCTCGAGGTGATCGGCACGCGCGCCGCGCAGCACGACGTCGCCGCCCGCCGCCGCGACCGCACACAAGAAAGTGCCGGCCTCGATGCGGTCGGGCACGATGCGGTGCGTCACGCCATGCAGCTCGCGCACGCCCTCGATGCGGATCCGGCTCGTGCCGTGGCCTTCGATGCGGGCGCCCATGGCGATCAGCATCTCGGCGAGGTCGGGAATCTCGGGCTCCTGCGCCGCGTTCTCCAGCACCGTCTCGCCCTCGGCCAGCGTCGCCGCCATTAGCAGGTTCTCGGTGCCGGTCACAGTGACCATGTCGGTCGTGATGTGCGCGCCCCTCAGCCCCGCGGCGCGGGCGACGATGTAGCCGTGCTCGACGACGATGTCGGCGCCGAGCGCCTGCAGTCCCTTGATGTGCTGGTCGACCGGCCGCGTGCCGATGGCGCAGCCCCCGGGCAGCGACACGCGCGCCTCGCCGAATCGGGCGACGAGCGGGCCGAGCACGAGGATCGATGCTCTCATCGTCTTCACCAGGTCGTAGGGCGCCTCTCGGCTCGTCACCTTGCTCGCGTCGAGCGCAACCGTCGCTTCGGCGTCGCTCGATTGCTCCGCCCCCACGCCCATGGTGTGCAGCAGCTTCAGCATGGTCGTCACGTCGTGCAGGCGCGGCACGTTCGAGAGCAGCACCGGCTCGGCCGTCAGCAGCGCGGCGCAGAGCTCGGGCAGGGCGGCGTTCTTGGCGCCGGAGATGGCGACCTCGCCGGCGAGGCGGCGGCCGCCGCGGATGCGGAGTTTGTCCATGAAGGGCCGCGCGGTCGCGGCTCAGGCGGGGTGGTTGCGGTATTCGGCGGGCGTCAGCGTCTTCATCGACAGCGCATGGATCTGCTCGCGCATGCGATCGCCGAGCGCCTGGTAGACGCGCTGGTGTCGAGCGACCCGGTTCGTGCCTTCGAACTCGGCGGAGACGATGGTCGCGAAAAAATGCCGGCCGTCGCCCTCGACCTGGACGTGCTCGCAGGCGAGCCCGTCGGCGATGAAACGCTGAATGTCTTCGGGGGTCGGCTCGGCCATCGGCCGATGT
Organism: Burkholderiales bacterium; assembly: GCA_025351025.1. Classification (GTDB taxonomy): domain Bacteria; phylum Pseudomonadota; class Gammaproteobacteria; order Burkholderiales; family Burkholderiaceae_C; genus Schlegelella_A. Next base: position 6,413 of record JANXWR010000207.1, read on the forward strand.
TAGCGCGGGAGAGGTCGCCCTAAGGTTCGGCGGTACGGCGTGCCAGGGCGTCGACAAGGCCCGCCGCCGCCTCGGCCGCGAGCGGCCACAGGGGCAGGCAGACGCGCGCCCAGGAAGCGTCCTCGTAGTGCGCGGCGAGTGCCGCCTTCACCGCGGCGATCAGCGGATGCCCGGCGACGAGGCCGCGCAGCTCGGCGGCTTTCTTCACCGCGGCGGCGCCGGCCGGCGTTCCCTGCGCCGACCAGGCCGCCTGCGCGAAGGGCGCGGTGAGGTTGGCGGTGGCCGAGATGCAACCGGCAAAGCCGTCGGCCGCCGCGTTGCCGAGCGCCGCCTCGGAGCTGGGGAAGACGTCGAAGTCGGCGACGGCCCTGGCCACCGCGCGCGCGTAGGCGAGATCGCCGGCGCTGTCCTTCAGGCCGGCCAGCGTTGCGCCATGCCGCTCGCGCAGGCGAACGACGACCTCCACCGGCCACGGCACCTTGGTGTTCTGCGGGATGTGATACAGGTAGATCGAGAGCTTCGGGTGATCGACGCGCCGGACCAACTCGTCGACGTAGGCGACCAGCCCTTCGGCCGGCACGTCGGGATAGAAGAAGGGCGGCAGCACGAGCGCGCCGGCGAAGCCGAGCTCGCAGGCAGCCCGCGTCAGCCGCACCGTGTCGTCGAGGGCAGAGACGCCGGTGCCGACCATGAAGCGGGCGAGTGGCAAGCCGCCTTCGGCGACCGCGCGCATCACCGCGAGTCGCTGCTCGACGCTGAATGCGCTCGCCTCGCCGGTCGTGCCGAGCAGGTTGATCGCCTCGCAGCCGTTGTCGAGAAGCGCGCGGCAGTGGCGCAGCAATCGCGGCAGATCCGGGGCGTAACCAGCATCGACCGGGGTCGCTGTGGCGGCGATGACGCCGCGCGGTCGCGCGCTCACTGGACTACCCTCCGCGCTGCGCGCTCCGGGATGAGCGCTTTGGAGCGGCCATGCGCGCTCATGAGCGTCTCGCCGGGTGGCCCGGAACGAGAAAGTCGAAGTCGCAGCCTTCGTCGGCCTGCAGCACGCTGCGATGGAAGAGCGCGGCGTAGCCACGATCGGGCGCCGGCGCGGCGCCGCTCGCGCCGTGCTCCGCGAATGCGGCCTGCCGTCGCGCCAGCTCGGCCTCGTCGACGAGCAGGTCGATGCGTCGGCCGGCGACGTCGAGGCGGATCGCGTCACCGCTCTTGATCATCGCGAGCGGACCGCCGAGCGCCGCCTCGGGCGTCATGTGCAAGACGATGGTGCCGAACGCCGTGCCACTCATGCGCGCGTCGGAAAGGCGCACCATGTCCTTGACGCCCTGCGCGGCGAGCTTCTTCGGGATCGGCAGGTAGCCGGCCTCGGGCATGCCCGGCGCGCCGATCGGGCCGGCGTTCTTCAGCACCAGCACGTCGTCGGCCGTGACGTCGAGCTCGGGCGAATCGACGCGCGCCGCCATGTCCTCGAGCGAGTCGAAGACGACGGCGCGGCCGGTGTGCTGCATGAGGCGCGGCGTCGCCGCCGACTGCTTGAGGATGGCGCCGCGCGGCGCCAGGTTGCCGCGCAGCACGACCATGCTGCCCTGGGCGCTGATCGGCTCGCCGCGCGGCCGGATCACGTCTTGCGCGTCGCGCGTGTCGACGCTCGCCAGCACCTCGCGCAGGCTCTTGCCTTCGATCGTGCGCGTGTCGAGGTCGAGCACGCCCGCGAGCTCGTGCATCAGGCGCGGCACGCCGCCGGCCCAGTGAAAATGCTCCATGTAGTGCTGTCCCGAGGGCTTGAGGTCGACCAGCACCGGCACCTCGCGGCCGAGCGCATCGACCGCGTCGAGATCGATCTGCACGCCGAGCCGGCCGGCGGCGGCGGTGAGGTGGATCAGCGCGTTGGTCGAGCCGCCGATCGCCTGCATGACGACGAGCCCATTGCGGAATGCCGCCGCGCTCATGATCTCGCTCGGCTTCGGGCCGCCGCTCTTCGCCATCGCCACCGCCACCTTGCCGCTGGCATCGGCCGAGCGCAGCCGATCGGCGTGGGTCGCGGGAATGGTCGCCGAGTGCGGCAGCGCCAGGCCCATGATCTCGACGATGCAGGCCATGGTGCTCGCCGTGCCCATCACCATGCAGGTGCCCGGCGTCGGCGCAAGCCGCTCGTTGATCGCCTCGATCTCGGCGGCATCGATGCGGCCGCCGCGGAACTCGCTCCAGAGGCGCCGGCAATCGGTGCAGGCGCCGAGCGTCTCGCCGCGGTGATGGCCGACCAGCATCGGCCCGACCGGCACGAACACCGCCGGCACGTCGGCCGAGGCCGCGGCCATCATCTGCGCGGGAATGGTCTTGTCGCAGCCGCCGATCAGCACCACCGAATCCATCGGCTGGGCGCGCAGCATCTCCTCGGTGTCCATCGCCATCAGATTGCGCAGGAACATGCTGGTCGGATACGCGAACGACTCGTGGATCGAGATCGTCGGAAACTCCATCGGCAGGCCGCCAGCGAGCATCACGCCGCGCTTGATCGCCTCGACCAGCTTGGGCACGTTGCCGTGGCAGGCGTTGTAGTCGCTGAAGGTATTGGCGATGCCGACGATCGGCCGCGCCAGCGCGTCGTCGGAGAGGCCCATCGCCTTGATGAAGGCCTTGCGCAGGAACAGCGAGAACTCGGCGTCGCCGTACGACGTCAGGCCCTTTTTCATGCCCGTTGCCATGTCAGTGGCGGATCTTGTAGCCGATGCGCAGCAGGTTCAGGCACAGGCCGCAGACAACGACCAGACTGACGCCGACCACGCCCAGGCTGGTCCATGGCGAAACGTCGCTGGTGCCGAAGAAGCCGTGCCGAAAGCCGTCGATCATGTAGAAGAACGGATTCAGATGGCTCACCGCCTTCCACAGCGGCGGCAGCGAGTGCACCGAGTAGAAGACGCCGGAGAGAAACGTCATCGGCATGATGAGAAAGTTCTGGAAGGCGGCAATCTGGTCGAACTTCTCCGCCCACAAGCCCGCGATCAGGCCGAGCGCGCCCATCAGCACCGCGCCGGCGAGCGTGAAGACGATGATCCAGAGCGGGTTGGCCACCTGCAGTGGCGCGAACCAGATCGTCACCAGCATCACGCCCGTACCCACCGCCACGCCGCGCACCACGGAGGCGCCCACATAGGCCAGGAACCAGGCCCAGTGCGAGAGCGGCGCGACGAGCAGGAAGACGAGGTTGCCATCTGAATCCGTTCTTCTACATGATCGACGGCTTTCGGCACGGCTTCTTCGGCACCAGCGACGTTTCGCCATGGACCAG
>JANXWR010000273.1 GCA_025351025.1 Burkholderiales bacterium
AAGCGCGTGCTGACCGAGGCGCACGGCCAGAAGATCGCCGTCATCGAGAACGAGTTCGGCGAGGAAAACATCGACAACGAGATCCTGGTGCAGGACTCGAAGGAGCAGATCATCCAGCTCAACAACGGCTGCGTCTGTTGCTCGATCCGGGAGGACCTGCGCACCACTCTAGCCGACCTGGCCGAGAAGAAAAGGAAGGGCGAGCTCGATTTCGACCGCGTCGTCATCGAGACCACCGGTCTGGCCGACCCCGGCCCGGTGGCGCAGACCTTCTTCATGGACGACGAGATCGCCGAAAGCTACCTGCTCGACTCGATCCTCACCCTGGTCGACGCCAAGCACGGCGACCAGCAGCTCGACGACCGCCAGGAAGCGCGCCGCCAGGTCGGCTTTGCCGACCAGATCTTCATCAGCAAGACCGACCTCGTCGACGACGAGACGGTCGAGGCGCTGATCCACCGCATCAAGCACATGAATCCGCGGGCCAAGCAGTCGAAGGTGAACTTCGGCCAGGTGCCGATCGCCGACGTGTTCGACCTGAAGGGCTTCAACCTCAACGCCAAGCTCGAGATCGACCCCGAGTTCCTGAAGGCCGACGAGCACGAGCATGGTCACGACCACGGCCATGGCCACGATCACGAGGACCACGAAGGTCATGACCACGAACCCGGCGAGCACGGCGATCACCCGCATCACCACGCCCACGACGACGACGTGAAGTCGTTCGTCTTCCGCGCCGACAAGCCGCTCGACGCCGGCAAGCTCGAGGACTTTCTCGGCGCCATCGTCCAGGTCTACGGCCCCAAGCTGCTTCGCTACAAGGGCGTCCTGTGGATGAAGGGCGCCGATCGGAAGGTCATCTTTCAGGGAGTGCACCAGCTGATGGGCAGCGACCTGGGTCCGAAATGGGCGCCGGGCGAAAAGAAGAACAGCAAGATGGTGTTCATCGGCATCGACCTGCCGCGTGAGATCCTCGAGCAGGGCCTGAAACAGTGCCTCGCATGAGACTTCGCCCCGGCGAATCAGGTGACTACAATCCGCGGCGCTTGAACCGACCCCACCCCGCACAGCCGCCTTGCCATGCGGGGTCGAGCCGTCGTTGCGAGGAGGAACTGTGAATACATCAGCCGGCAAGAAGAAAACACCGTCCAAGGCGTCGTCAGGCGCAAAGCACCCAGCGTCAGCCAAGAAACCGGCCGCGAAAAAAGTGACGCCGGTCAAGTCGGCGCACCCGCCAGCCAAAAAGGCGTCCGTGGCCAAACCCCCTGCTGCGAAGAAGGCAATCGCCAAGCCGGTGGCTGGCCCAGCGACGAAGCCTCACGCCGCCAAGGCCGCACCACCAGCTCCGGCCAAGGCGGTCAAGGTCGCCGCCTCGACCAAGGCCGCAGCTTCAGCGACCAGTGCGGCGCCCGCGTTGAAGCCGGCGCCGGCGCCGACAACCGGTGTCGTCAAGTCCGCGGTACCGGCGCCGACCATGGTTGCAGGCGTACCGATCGCCTTCCCGGCCGGTGTCGTGCCGCGCAAGCCTGGGCGCGGCACGCCCAAGTACTTCGTCGCGCCGGTGCAGGCCCCGTTGCCACTGCCGACTTCACGATTCGCCGACCGGTTCGCGCCGCCCCGGCCGCCCACCCGACAGATGAAAACAGAAGAAATCGATCATCCGCGCGAGAAGCAGAAGGCCGATCCGAAGCTTGCCAACGCCTGGAAGACCAAGAGCGGCCGCGAGCTGACCGATCCCGAAGTGCTGGCCATGCCCGACTCGGAATACATGAACGAGAAGCAGATCGAGTTCTTCAAGATGAAGCTCGGTGCGCTCAAGGACGACCTGCTCAGCAACGCCGGCGAGACCACCGAGCATCTGCGTGAAGACACGTCGATCGTTCCCGACCCCGCCGACCGCGCGACCATCGAGGAAGAGCACGCCCTGGAGCTGCGCACCCGCGACCGCGAGCGCAAGCTCCTAAAGAAGATTTCGCAATCGCTGGGACGGCTCGAGTCCGGCGAG
>JANXWR010000280.1 GCA_025351025.1 Burkholderiales bacterium
CCTACCGCGAACTGCAGGAACTGTCGTTCCAGCACCAGCAGCCGTGGCGCCAGGCGGCGCTGTCGAAGGCGGTCCAGAAGGCGCGCGGCTACCGGCGCGACATCGTCGAGCGCATCCGCAAGGATGTAGAAAAGGCGTTCGCGGGCAACAGCCTGCCGGCGCAGATCTTCGGGCGCGAGAAGACGCTCTATTCCATCTACACCAAGATGCGCGAGAAGCACCTGTCGTTCGCGCAGGTGAACGACATCTTCGGCTTTCGCATCGTCGTCGGCACGCTCTCCGAGTGCTACGTCGCGATGGGCGTGCTGCACCAGCTCTACAAGCCGGTGCCGGGCCGCTTCAAGGACTACATCGCGATCCCCAAGGGCAACGGCTACCAGTCGCTGCACACGACGCTGGTGAGCCCGCTCGGCACGGCGGTCGAGTTCCAGATCCGGACCGAGCCGATGCACGCGGTGGCCGAGAAAGGCATCGCCGCGCACTGGCTCTACAAGGAGCACGACGATGGCCCGGGCCAGGAGGCGCAGCGCCTGGGCGCGATGTGGCTGCAGTCGCTACTCGACATCCAGGACGAGACGCGCGACGCCAACGAGTTTCTCGAGCACGTCAAGATCGATCTCTTCCCCGACGCGGTCTACGTCTTCACGCCCAAGTCGAAGATCCTCGCCCTGCCGCGCGGCGCCACGCCGGTCGACTTCGCCTACGCGATCCACTCCGATGTCGGCGACCACTGCGTCGCGGCTTCGATAAACGGCGAGCCGGTGCCCTTGCGCACCGAGCTGCGCAGCGGCGACGTCGTCGAGATCGTCAGCGCGCCGAACGCGCGGCCGAATCCCGCGTGGCTGAACTTCGTCTCGACCGGCCGGGCGCGCTCGAAGATCCGCCACTACCTGAAGAACATGGAGCAGGAGGAGTCGCGCGACCTCGGCAGGAAGATGCTGGCCCAGGCGATGCGCTCCGAAGGCTTGGCCCTGCCCGGCGACGATTCGCCCTCGGCCGGCGTCTGGCAGCAGCTGATCCGCTGGAGCGGCAACAAGACGCGCGAAGACCTCTTCATCGACATCGGCCTCGGCCGCAAGATCGCCACCATCGTCGCGACGCGTCTGGTGCGCCTGCTCGCCGAAGACGGCATCCGCCCCGACGCGCTGGCCCTGACCATGGGCCGCTACGCCGTCGACGACTCGCAGCCGGCGCAAGGCCTGGTCCTCATCGACGGCAGCGAAGGCGCCTCGGTCCTGCTCGCCACCTGCTGCCGGCCGATCCCCGGCGACGCCATCGTCGGCAACCTCGGTCGCGGCGAAGGCCTGACCGTGCACACCGCCGAATGCAGCGTCGGCAAGCGCCTGCTCGAGCGCGACAGCGAGCGATGGATGGGCGTCGAATGGGCCGAGCAGCCGACGCGCGCCTTCGAGACCGCGGTGCTGCTGCTCGTCACCAACGGCAAGGGCGTGCTGGCGCAGGTCGCCTCGGCGGTCAGCCACGCCGAGGCCGACATCACGCACATCGAGATGGGCAACGATCCGGCCGCCGAAACGGTCGAGCTGAAGCTCCTGCTGAGCGTGCGCGACCGGCTGCATCTGGCCGAGGTGATGCGCACGCTCAAGCGCTCGCCCGCAGTGCTTCGCGTCGCTCGGGTCAAACCCTGAGCGGCCCGACCGACCGACCTGCTGGCCGCGGCCTGGCATCCCTCTTGCGTTGCCTAAGGCCTGTTAACGCTAGGGGAGGGCTCGCGTGACTCTGCAAACGGGTGCCCGCAAGGCGCAAAGCGCAGCCATAGCCGCAGCTATGGCGAGCATTTGCAACGCGGCGGGCGCCCGTGTGCAGAGATCACCCGAAGGGCGGGAGCCCTCCTATAGCGTTAACAGGCCCTAGTGTAGTGAGTTAGAAGTTCGTTGAACTAATGGGCTTGACCGGAGTCAGTCGTGTAGCGTGTGCACACGGCGAGGCCTCGATGAGCGGAAGACCCAAGGCGCAACTGGTGTTGAGCAAGACCGAACGAGAGCAGCTCGAGGCGTTGACGCTGCGCCGCAAGACCGCGCAGGCTCTTGCGCTGCGCGCGCGCATTGTTTTGAGCTGTGCCGATGGCGCAGACAACAAAGTGGTCGCGGCGCGCCAGCGGGTCACACAGCAGACGGTCTCGAAGTGGCGGGCCCGCTTTGTCGAGCAGCGGCTCGATGGCCTGCTCGATGCGCCGCGGCCCGGAGCACCCCGCACGATCGACGATGCACGCGTCGATGCCGTGATCGCCAGAACGCTGGAGAGCGTGCCGGCGGGAGCCACTTACTGGAGCACTCGCTCCATGGCGCGCGATGCGGGCCTGTCGCAGACGGCGGTCTCGCGCATCTGGCGCGCGTTCGGCCTGCAGCCGCACAGGCAAGAGACGTTCAAGCTCTCCAGCGACCCTCTCTTCGTCGAGAAGGTGCGCGACATCGTCGGCCTGTACCTCGATCCGCCGATCAAGGCGATGGTGCTGTGCGTCGACGAGAAGAGCCAGATCCAGGCGCTCGATCGCACGCAACCGCTCCTGCCGCTGGCCCCCGGCATCCCCGAGAGGCGCACCCACGATTACGCGCGTCACGGTACGACGACGCTCTTTGCGGCGCTCGACATTGCCACGGGCGAGGTCATCGGCGAGCTGCATCGTCGCCACCGCAGTGCTGAGTTCGTGCAGTTCTTGCGCACCATCGAGGCCAACGTGCCGCCGCAGATGAACATCCATCTCGTGATGGACAACTACGGCACTCACAAGACGCCCACGATCAGGGCTTGGTTCGCACGCAACCCGAGGTTCCACGTTCACTTCACTCCGACCTCGGCGTCTTGGCTCAATCAGGTCGAGCGCTGGTTCGCCACGCTGACCCAAAACTACATCCGGCGCGGCACGCATCGTTCGACCCGACAACTCGAACAAGCCATCCGGCACTATCTGGACCTCAACAACGCCCGACCTAAGCCGTTCGTGTGGTCTAAATCCGCAGATGACATCCTTGCCAGCGTCGAGAG
>JANXWR010000314.1 GCA_025351025.1 Burkholderiales bacterium
CAGCGCGTCGACGTCGTTGTCGAAGGCCAGGTCGGCGACGCCGCTCTTGGTCGTGTGCGCGAGCGCGCCGCCCAGGTCCTCGGCGCTCACTTCCTCGTGCGTCACCGTCTTCACCACCTCGGGGCCGGTCACGAACATGTACGAGCTGTCCTTGACCATGAAGATGAAGTCGGTCATGGCCGGCGAGTAGACCGCACCGCCGGCGCAAGGACCCATGATCATGCTGATCTGCGGCACCACGCCCGAGGCGATGACATTCCTCTGGAACACCTCGGCATAGCCGCCGAGCGAGGCGACGCCTTCCTGGATGCGCGCGCCGCCCGAGTCGTTGAGGCCGATCACCGGCGCGCCGACCTTCATCGCCTGGTCCATCACCTTGCAGATCTTCTCGGCGTGCGCCTCCGAGAGCGCGCCGCCGAAGACGGTGAAGTCCTGGCTGAAAACGAAGACGAGCCGGCCGTTGATCATGCCGTAGCCGGTGACGACGCCGTCGCCCGGCGGCCGGTTGTCCTGCATGCCGAAGTCGTGCTGCGGTGCTCGACGAACATGTCCCACTCCTCGAACGTGCCTTCGTCGAGAAGCAGGTCGATGCGCTCGCGCGCCGTCAGCTTGCCCTTGGCGTGCTGCGCCGCGATGCGCTTCTCGCCGCCGCCTAGGCGGGCCCGGGCGCGCTTGGCTTCGAGCTGCTGGATGATGTCGTGCATGGAATTTCCCGTTCAGGATCCGTCATCTTGCATCTTCGCGCCCACCTCGCCCACGAAAGCGCGAAGCAGTCGGCGCGCCGCCACCGACACCGGCACGCGCCCGGTGTCGACCGCCTCGAGCAGGTCGGGCAGCAGGCGCCGCACCTCGGCATGGTCGCGAAAGCGTTCGCGCAGGCCGGCATGGATGCGCTCCCACAGCCAGGCCCGCGCCTGCGTCTCACGCCGGCGTGCGAGCGCGCCGCTCGCGCGTTGCGAGGCCGCGAAGGCCTCGGCGGCGCGCCAGACCTCGCGCACCTGGGCCGGATCGATGGCGCTGGTGGCGAGGACGCGCGGCCTCGGCGTCGTCGCCGACCGGGCGGCGACGAGCTGCATCGCCGACTCGATCTGGCCTGCCGCGCGCGCCGCCGCGGCGGCGTCGAGATCGGCTTTGTTGACGACGACGATGTCGGCGAGCTCGAGCACGCCTTTCTTGATCGCCTGCAGATCGTCGCCGGCGTTGGGCAGCTGCATGAGCACGAACAGGTCGGTCATGCCGGCGACCGCCGCCTCGCTCTGGCCGATGCCGACGGTCTCGACGATGACGACGTCGTAGCCGGCCGCCTCGACGACGCGGATCGCCTCGCGCGTCGCCGCGGCGACGCCACCCAGGGTGCCGCCGCTCGGGCTCGGCCGGACGAAAGCGCGGTCGTGCACCGAGAGCCGCTCCATGCGCGTCTTGTCGCCGAGGATCGAGCCGCCCGAAAGGCTCGAGCTCGGGTCGACGGCGAGCACGGCGACGCGATGTCCCTGGCCGATCAGCGCGATGCCGAGCGTCTCGATGAAGGTCGACTTGCCGACGCCGGGAACGCCGGAGATGCCGATGCGCAAGGCCGGCTCGGCCGGCACGGGCAAGCCGGCGAGCAGCGCGTCGGCGCGGTCGCGGTGGTCGACACGCGTCGATTCGAGCAGGGTGATGGCGCGCGCCACGGCGCGCCGCTGCGCGGCGCCGGCGGGAAGCGCGATATCGCGCAACAAGGCCGCGTCCTCGGTCGCTGCGTCGTGCCTGGTTGGCGAGGCCGCCGGTGTTGTCATCAAAGCAGCTCGAAGGAACGACCGTCGGGCAGCCGGTAGCGCGAGAAGTCGCGCACGTCCATGGTCATCACGCGGGTGACACCGCTGTCGGCGGCGAGCCAGACCAGGGAGGCATCGGCCAGGTCCATCTCCGTCCGCGGCGACTCCGTATGGCGGCGCATCAGGGTGACCATGTCGTCCAGATCGTCCTGAGCGAAAGGGAACACCGTGATGCCCGATGCGGCGACCCAGCGCAGCAAGGTGTAGCGCTCCGGCGTGTCGAGCAGGCAGCTGGCCTCCGTCACGCAGGGCCAGGTCGTCGCCAGCGACCAGAGCTCGTCGCCCGCCTGCTGCAAGAGCTCGCGATAGTGCGGCGCGCGCGGCTGGTTGACACCGAACAGCGCGACCATCGGGCCGGCGTCAACGAGCGCTGCCGGCACCGTGCTTGGTCTTGAGTTTGCCGCGCAACGCGGCCTTGGCCGCCGAAGCTTCGTAAGGCTTGTCGCGCGCTGCCGCCCGCTTGCCGGCGCGATAGGCATTGACCGGCTCCTCGGCCTTCAGCGCCAGCATCAACTCGTACGGATTCTTTCGCCCCAACGCGCGTTCCACGGCGGCGATGATGAACTGCGACTTGGTGACGCCTTGGCGCTGCGCTGCCTGCTCGAGTTCGCCCTCGAGAAGCGGGTCCATTCGTACCGAAACGGCCATGACGACACCTCGCCTCGCGGTAAAACGGTATTACGGTATCACAGCAAAGGCGGCGGCGTCAAACTTCGCGCCCGTCGGATCTGCTCGAGAACGTCTTTCGCGCTCACCGGGATCGGCGTGCCGGGACCGTAGATGCCCTTGACGCCGGCGTCGTAGAGAAATTGATAGTCCTGTTGCGGGATGACGCCGCCGACGAAGACGACGATGTCGCCGCCGCCCTGCGCCTTGAGCGATTCGATGATCGCCGGCACCAGCGTCATGTGGCCGGCAGCGAGTGTCGAGACGCCGACCGCGTGCACGTCGTTCTCGATCGCCTGGCGCGCGCACTCCTCGGCGGTCTGGAACAGCGGGCCGATGTCGACGTCGAAGCCGAGGTCGGCGAAGGCGCTGGCGACGACCTTGGCGCCGCGGTCGTGGCCGTCCTGGCCGAGCTTGGCGATCATGACGCGCGGCCGTCGCCCTTCTTCGCGCGCGAAGGCGGCGATCTCGGCCTTCAGGGCGTCCCAGCCCTGGGCGCTGTCGTAGGCGGCGGCGTAGACGCCCGAGACCTTCTGCGTGTCGGCGCGGTGCCGGCCCCAGGCCGCTTCGAGCGCGTCGCTCACCTCGCCGACGCTGGCGCGCAAGCGCACCGCCTTGATGGACAGGTCGAGCAGGTTGCCCTGGCCGCTCTTCGCGCATTCGGTCAGCGCGGCGAGAGCCGCCTGAACCGCCGCGGCATCGCGCGCGGCGCGCACCGCCTTCAGGCG
>JANXWR010000485.1 GCA_025351025.1 Burkholderiales bacterium
CATCTTCCAGGGCGAGTTCCACGAGATCAAGGCGATGATGGCGAAGTCGCGCGAGCTCGGCATGTGCACCTTCGACGCGGCGCTGTTCGACCTCTACGACGAGGGCCTGATCGCCTTCGACGAGGCGATCCGCAACGCCGATTCGGCGAACGAGCTGCGCCTGAACATCAAGCTAAAGAGCAAGCGCGGCGAGCCCAAGGCCTCCGAGTTCGGCGGCCTCTCGCTCAACCCGATGACGCAGCCGGCCGACCTCGAGGACCGCGCGCACCAGAAGATGCTGCAGATGCACGAGTCGAGAAAGCGCTTCGAGGAAGAGCAGCTGAAGCAGCTGCGCGAGAAGAAGCGCCTGGCCGAGCTGGCCGCCCCCAAAGCCGGCACGAGCCCGTAGGCCGCTCGTCCGGGCAACGGCCCAGCGAGGCAGTCAGAACATCGTGTTCGGGTTCGCCGATGTGGCGGGCACGACCTGGAGCACGTCCCAGTGCTCGACGATCTTGCCCTCGTCGTCGAGGCGGAAAATGTCGATGCCGGCCCAGTCCTTGTTGGCATCAGTCGGCCAGGTCTGCCGGCAATGCAGGACGACGAGCCGGCCCTCGGCGATGACGCGCTTGAACTCGAAGCGCTTGCCCGGGTAGTCGCGTGCCATGTGCACGAAATAGTCGATGAACGCTTGCTTGCCGTCGGCGACCTGCGGGTTGTGCTGCGTGTATTTGTCGCCGGCGTAGAGGCGGATCGCCTCGGCCGGCGCACAGGCGTTGACCATCAGGTCGTAGAAGGCCACGACGGTTTGCTTGTTGCGTTCTTCGGGTGTCGTCGCGTCGTACCTTTCGCCAGCGGACATTGCTGCATCGTTAGCAGCATTGCACAGGTGCGCGGCTCGCTCGCCGCCGCGCTCAAAGCAGGCGGTAGCTCAACGTCTTGCCGCCGGCGACGATCGAGTCGAGCCCGATCCAGTCGCCCGCGGCCGAGAACCAGACGTCGATCGGATGCGCCGCTCCGGTGATGCGAAGGCCGCTCGCCGCGACCGGCTTGCCGTGCACTTCGACCGAGGCACCGGCCAGGCGCTGGATGCGCACGGCTTCCAGCTTGCCGGTCTGCGTGTTGAGCAGCTGCGCCAGCGCTCGACCGCCTTGTGCCGATATTGGTAGGCGGTGAAGCCGAGCAGGGTTACGGCAAGGGTCGTCTCGCTGACCACCTCGCGCTCTTCGACGCGCCCGCTGACGCGGAAGTGATGACGGCCGATCGGCTTGCCGTCGAGCAGCACGCGAAAGTCCCAGTCGCGAACGGGATCGTCGCCGCCTTCGGCGGCGCTGACCGTGCTGGCGCGTGCCCACGCGAGTGCGCCGGCCAACAGCACAGGAGCAACTGCCGCACCTCGGCGGGAAGGAAGTCGGGCCGCCGTCGAGCCGCTCCAAAGAGTCGATCTCACGATCGAATCTACGCTGGAACGCGCTAGCCGGATGCTTCAGATCCCGTGGATCGAGAACCGATCGCTGCAAGACAAGCTGGCCGCCCCGCAGCGGGCCCCGGCAAGCTCGCTTCAAGACCCGAGGACATCGACTCGATGAAGTAGCCGTCATTGACGTCGAACGCGCTCGAGCCGCAGTCGCGTCCAAATTCAAGAGCTTGCTACGCGCGCGAGCGCAATTCCCGAACGCCGCGGCCGAGCTTGCGCCGCAGCAGCGTGCGCAGGGTCACGCCGTCGGCGTAGCCGATCTGCGCCGCGATCTGGTCGACGCTTTCGCTGCCGGTGCGCAGCAGGTGCACGGCGCGCTCGACGCGCAGGTCCTGGAAGTAGGAGAGCGGCGTCTTGCCGAGCACCGTGCGCAGTCGCCGCGCCAGCGTGCGCTCGCTGGCACCGATCGAGCGCGCCGCGTCGGCGAGCGAGAAGCCCTTGGCGAGGCGGCGCCGAGCCCAGCCTTCGAAGCGCTCGACCACCGGGTCGGCATGCGCCAGGTGATCGGGAATGACGAATTCGGCCTGCGAGCCGCGCGCCTCGACGAGCAGATAGCGCGCGGCCAGCGCCGCCAGCGCCGGGCTGCGCCTGCGCAGCAGGACGAGTGCGAGGTCGAGGTGCGCCATGGCTGCGCCGGCGGTGCTGAAGCCGGCCGAGTTGACGAGCATGCGCGACTCGTCGAGGGCAACCTGCGGATAGCGCTGGCGAAACATCGGCGCCAGCCACCAGGAGGTGGTGGCGCGCTGGCCGTCGAGCAGCCCGCTCTCGGCGAGCAAGAAAGTGCCGGTGCAGGCGGCGCCTGTCGTCGCGCCGGCGCGTGACCAGCGCTGCAGGGCGGAGATGGCGTCGGCGACGTCGGGCCGGGCCAGCCGCGCCGCCAGCGTGACGGGCATCTTGGCGCCAAGCGCCGGTACGAGCACGGCATCAGGACGCCGCACCGCCGAGATCGGCAGCACCGGCACGGTCAAACCTTGCGCGGTGCGCACGCGCTGCCGCACGCCGACGAGCGTGAGCTCGATCGGTGCCGGCGCGTCGGCGAGGGTGGGCGCCAGCTCGTTCGCGGTGGTCAGCGTGTCGGTCAGCGCGGCGAGACCCAGATCGAACGCTCCGTCGAGCACGAGCAGATGGACACGCATGGCAGGAATGATACCAATGTTGTCATTCTCGCCACTCGCGGCAATGCATGGCGCGACCCACACTGCGCACCTCGCCGTCGTTCGGCGTCCACTCCAAACCCCGGAACACACCATGGTCAAGCTCGCACTGTTCGTCCGCCTCGAAGCCAAGCCGGGCAAGGAGGCGGCGGTCGCCGACTTTCTCGCCGGCGCACTGCCGCTCGCCAATGCCGAGGCGGGAACGACCGCCTGGTTCGCGTTGAAATTCGGCCCCTCGACCTTCGGCGTCTTCGATGCCTTCGCCGACGAGACCGGCCGCCAGGCGCATCTCACCGGCCCGATCGCCGCGGCCCTGATGGCCAACGCCGCCGCGCTGCTCAGCGAAGCGCCGAAGATCGAGAAGATCGACCTGCTCGCCGCCAAGCTGCCCGGCTGACGGCGGCGCGCGCCGAGGCTATCGGCGCCGTGGCAATTTCCGCGTTTCGCCGACTGCGAGCACGAAGAAATCGTCGTCGGCGACGCCGTGCGCGGCGCGCACTCTGGCCAGTGCCTTCGGCGGCTCGTCGAGCGCCTCGTCGGTGAGCTCGAAGGTGCCCCAGTGCACGCCAAGCGAGCGCTTGGCCTGCAGGTCGCGGTGGATCTTCATCGCCTCGTCGACGTTGACGTGCTGGTTGGCCATGAACCAGCGCGGCTCGTAGGCGCCGATCGGCAGCAGCGCGACGTCGAAGCCGCCGCCCGCAGCGGCCGACTGCCGTTCGGCAAAGCGCTCGCGGATGTCGACGAAGTCGCGCGAGTAACCGGTGTCGCCGGCGAAGAACAGGTGGCAGTCGGGCGCAAACACGGCGAAGCCGCCCCAGAGCGTTTTCATGCGGTCTTTCAGGCCGCGTCCCGACCAGTGCTGCGCCGGCACCAGCGCGATGTCTACCCCGGCGATGCGATGCTCGTCCCACCAGTCGAGCTCGACGGCGGTGCGCACGCCGCGCTCGGCCAGCCAGCGGCCGACCCCGAGGGGCACGACGAAGACCGGCGGCCCGCCCGTCTGAGCGCACAAGGCGCGGACCGAGGCTTCGTCGAGATGGTCGTAGTGGTTGTGCGAGGCGAGTACGACGTCGATGCGCGGCAGCTCGCTCGGCGCAATGCCGGGAGGCTGGTGGCGCTTCGGCCCGGCAAAGGCGAGCGGCGACGCGCGCTCGGAGAAGATCGGGTCGGTCAGCAACGAGAGCCCGCCCAACTGCACCAGCACGGTGGCGTGGCCGACCCAGGTGACCGTGGGTCGCATCGCGGCGCCGGCGGCCGCATTGGCGCGCAGGAAGGCGAGGTCGGGCGCCACCTGCGGGATCGGCGTCGAAGGCGCAGGCGGCAGGTTCTTGCGCGACGCGTCCCAGCGCCAGCGCAGCACCTCGGCCAGCGACCTCGGCGTGAACTCTCCGTAGTTGTTCTGGAATCCGCCCGGCCGGTGGTGGCGCTTCGGGTCGCGATCGATGGTTGTCATGGATGGCAGGGCAGGTGCAAGACCGGCATCATCCACGACGAGCCGCACTCCCCACGAAAGGCGAACCCATGTCCCTCTTCGACATGACCGGCAAGGTCGTCGTCATCACCGGCTCCTCGCGCGGCATCGGCAAGGCCATCGCCGAAGAGATGGCGGTGCATGGCGCCAAGGTGGTGATCTCGAGCCGAAAGCAGGACGCCTGCGAGGCCGTCGCCGCCGCCCTCAACGCGAAGCACGGCGCCGGCACGGCGATCTCGGTGCCGGCCAACATTTCGTCGAAGGAGAGCCTGGCCCACCTGGTGCTGCAGACGCGCCAGGCGCTCGGCCAGATCGACGCTGGTCTGCAACGCCGCGTCGAATCCGTACTACGGGCCGATGGCCGGCATCAGCGACGAGGCTTTTCGCAAGATCCTCGACAACAACATCGTCGCCAACCACTGGCTGATCTCGATGGTCGCGCCGGAGATGCTGGCGCGCGGCGAGGGCTCGATCACCATCGTCTCGTCGATCGGCGGCCTGAAGGGCTCGACCGTGATCGGCGCCTACTGCATCTCGAAGGCCGCCGACATGGAGCTGGCGCGCTGCCTGGCCGACGAGTTCGGGCCGCGCGGTGTGCGCGTCAACTGCATCGCGCCGGGCCTCATCCGCACCGACTTCGCGAAGGCGCTCTGGGAGAACCCGGCAACGCTCGAGCGCTCGACTGCGGTGGCTTCGCTCAAGCGCATCGGCGAGCCGCACGAGATCGCCGGCGCGGCCGTCTTCCTGGCGTCGCGGGCCGGCGCCTTCACCACCGGGCAGACCTTCGTCATCGACGGCGGCGCCACGATCAGCGGAGGCGCGTGATGGCTAACAGTCTCGAAGGCAAGGTCGCCATCGTCACCGGCGCGGGCTCGGGCATCGGCCGCGCCGCGTCGCTGCTCTTCGCCGAAGCGGGCGCAAAGCTCGTGCTCGGCGACAAGACCGAAGCCGTGCACGAGACCGCGCGCCTCGTCACCGCCGCCGGCGGCACGGCCGTCGCGCAGCAGATGGATGCCGGCGTCGAGACCGACGTCGCCGCGCTGGTCGCGGCCGCGCTGAGCCAGCACGGCCAGCTCGATGTCGCCTTCGCCAACGCCGGCATCTCGGGCGGCCTGGCCGGCATCTTCGAGCTGACGCCCGAGGCCTTCGCCGAGGTTCTGCGCGTCAACCTGATCGGCCCGTGGCTGATGGTCAAGCACGCCGGCAAGACGATGGCCGAAGCCGGCCGCGGCGGCTCGATCATCTGCACTGCCTCGGTGGCGGGCCTGCGCTCGGGCGCCGGCGGCCCGGCGTATTCGGCGTCGAAGGCCGGCGTCATCAACCTCGCAATGGTCTCGGCGCAGCAGCTCTGCGACACCAACGTGCGCGTCAACGCGATCTGCCCTGGGCTGACGCAGACGGGCATGACGCAGCCGATCTTCGACATCGCCAGGGACCGCAACGTCTCGCACAAGCTCGGCCACCTCAATCCGCTGCGCCGCGCCGCGCAGCCGGACGAGCTGGCCCGCGTCGCCCTGTTCCTCGCTTCCGACGATTCGAGCTACATCAACGGCCAGGCCATCGTCGTCGACGGCGGCTTGTCGAGCTCGCACCCGGTGACGCGCCAGAGCACGGGCAAGACCGCCGCCTGAGGATCGCTGCAACGAGGAGAGCCCGATGAAAGCCGCCGTCCTGCACGCACCGCGCGAGGCGATGACGATCGAAGACGTCGCCATCGAAAAGCCGAAGCGCGGCGAGGTGCTGGTGCGCACCGCCGCCGCGGGCCTCTGCCACAGCGACCTGCACTTCATCGAAGGCGCCTACCCGACGCCGCTGCCGGCGGTGCTCGGGCACGAATGCGCCGGCGTCGTCGAGGCGGTCGGCGAGG
>JANXWR010000337.1 GCA_025351025.1 Burkholderiales bacterium
AGGTAGAACGAGTTGCGCGTGTGCTTCTCGGGGATGAGGAGCAGGTTCTTCGCCTCCGGGCAGATCTTCTCGATCGCCGCCATCGCCGCCTGCACCGCGAGCGGCAGCATCTCGGTGGTCAGGTTGTTGAAGCCGCCCGGGAAGAGGTTGGTGTCGACCGGGGCCAGCTTGAAGCCGGCATTGCGCAGGTCGACCGAGGTATAGAACGGCGGCGTGTGCTCCATCCACTCGAGCCGGAACCAGCGCTCGATCGCCGGCAGCGACTCGAGCATGCGCTGCTCCAGTTCATTGATCGGGCCGGTGAGCGCGGTGATGAGGTGGGGAACCATGGGTTGCGCGGAAAGCGGTGAGGCGTGCGGACGGGGAGCGAGGATTCTAGGCATATGGGGTGCCGGGGGTACGGCGCACCCCTGTCATCCTGAGCGAAGCGAAGGATCTCGGCCGCTGCGAAAAAGAAAAGGCCACCCTGCGGTGGCCTGATCCCGTTGCGGGCGAAGAGATCCTTCGCTTCGCTCAGGATGACGAATTGGGCCGCGCAATGCGCGGCCCCTTCGTCAGTTGTGGTACGCCGTTTCGCCGTGCGACGTGATGTCCAGGCCTTCGCGCTCGTCTTCTTCGCTGACGCGCAGGCCGATCGTCATGTCGACCAGCTTGTAGGCGATCAAGGCGACGACGCCCGACCAGACGATCGTCACGCAGATCGCCTTGAACTGGATCCAGACCTGATCGAGGATGGGCATCGAGCCGACCGTCATCGTCACCCAGTCGGTCACCTGGCCCGGGCCGCCGAGCAGCTGCGTGTTGAACACGCCAGTGAGCAGCGCGCCGACGATTCCGCCGACACCGTGCACGCCGAACACATCGAGCGAGTCGTCCGCACCGAGCATCTTCTTCAGTCCGCTCACGCCCCACAGGCAGGCGAAGCCGGCGACGAAGCCGACGACCAGCGCGCCCAGCAGTCCGACGTTGCCGCAGGCCGGTGTGATCGCCACCAGGCCGGCGACGGCGCCGGAGGCCGCGCCGACCATCGACGCCTTGCCGCCCTTGAAGAGCACTTCGCCGAGGCACCATGCCAGCACCGCCGCAGCCGTGGCCGAGAAGGTGTTGATGAAGGCGAGCACCGCCGTGCCGTTGGCTTCGAGCGCCGAGCCGGCGTTGAAGCCGAACCAGCCGACCCACAGCAGCGCCGCACCGACCATCGTCAGAGTGACGGAGTGTGGCGTGAACGACTCGCGGCCGTAGCCGATCCGCTTGCCGACCATGAACGCGCCCACCAAGCCGGCGACGGCAGAGTTGATGTGCACGACCGTACCGCCAGCGAAGTCGAGCGCGCCCCACTGCCAGATCATGCCGCCCTTGGCGGTGGTGGCGTCGACGACGGCCTTGCTCGTGAACGCATCCGGGCCGGGGAAGAACCAGACCATGTGCGCGATCGGGCAATAGCTGAATGTGAACCACAGCGCCATGAAGACCAGCACCGCCGAGAACTTCATACGCTCGGCAAATGCACCGACGATGAGGCAGCACGTGATGGCCGCGAACGTCGCCTGGAACGCGAGATAGATGAGCTCGGGCAGGGCGACGCCCTTGCTGAACGTCCCGGTGTTCGTCAAGTTCTGCGTCGCCGGATCAAACAGCCCTTTCATGAACAATCGGTCGAAACCGCCGATGAACATGTTGCCCTCGGTGAACGCCAGGCTGTAGCCGTACAGGCACCAGAGCACGACGATCATCGAGAAGGTGACGAACACCTGCATCAGCACCGACAGCATGTTCTTGCTGCGCACCAGGCCGCCGTAGAAGAGGGCCAGGGCCGGCACCGACATCATGATGACCAGCGCCGTGGCGACGATCATCCAGGCGACGTCACCCTTGTTGGGCACGGGCGCCGAGGCGGCGGATGCCGAGGCATCGGTGCCCGAAGCCGCCGAACCCGCGGCCATCGGCGCCGCAGCGGCCATCGGCGCGGACGCCGCGGCGGCGCCCGACGCGGCATCGGAGGCGGCCTGGGCATACGCGCTCTCGCCGGAGATGAGCGCGAACAGGCTGAAGACGAAGGCGATAAGAAGTTTGTTCATGGCGTGTTGTTCTTGTGGCCTCAGAGGGCGTCCTTGCCGGTCTCGCCGGTGCGGATGCGAACGACCTGTTCCAGCGTCGAGACGAAGACCTTGCCGTCGCCGATCTTGCCGGTGCGTGCCGCAGCCTCGATGGCCTCGATGACGCGGTCGACAATCGCGTCGTCGACGGCGGCCTCGATCTTCACTTTGGGCAAGAAGTCGACGACGTACTCGGCGCCGCGATAGAGCTCGGTATGCCCCTTCTGACGGCCGAAGCCTTTCACTTCCGTCACCGTGACCCCCTGGACGCCGATGGCGCTCAAGGCCTCACGAACTTCGTCGAGCTTGAACGGCTTGACGATCGCAGTCACCATTTTCATGGTCGCACTCCCTTCCCGGTAATGATTGAAGAACCGCTCCCAGCGCCTCCCCTTCGAGGCGCGGCGCGGCGACTACATGGTCTTGCTGAGCGTGAAGATGGCGCGGGGCTTGTTGATGTCGCCGTAGAAGCTCTTCTTGCTCGCACCGACAACCGCGCCTGCGACGGAGAAGCCCGAGCCAAGGTCGTAGGTGGCGCCCAGCTTGTAGTCGTAGTAGTTGGGAACGCCGTCGCTGGTGATCGTGCCTTCGCCTGCGTCGAACGTGGCGTTGCGCAAGGCGCTCGAATAGTGTGTGTAGCCGATGTGCGTGTTGATCGTCCACTTGTCGATCGGGAAGTTGGCGGCCGCCTCGAAGTAGCCGGTGTTGCGGCCGGCGGGGCGCGGCGTCGAGCCGGCGATCTGCTGGCCCGCGCCGATGCCGAAGTAGTCCTTCGACACCGTGTGCGAGTACTTGACCGTCAGCCACTGCCAGCTCAATGCTCCGTAGAGCTCAGTCACATCGAAGCTGATGACCTTGTCTTTCTGCGGGTAGTAGTACTGCAGGATGCCGACGTCGTAGCCGAAGTCCTTGGCGATCTCGCTCTTGTAGCCGCCGTAGAAGTCCATCTCGATGCCGGCATTCGTGAAGCCGATGTTCGAGTCCCAGTTGCCCAGATAGAAGCCGTTCATCGTCCAGTCGAAGCCACCCTGGATCGCGGGCGAAAACATGCTGGTCTTCGATTTTCCGGTCGTGCTGTCGAACGAAACTCCACCCTGATCCTGGCCGCGGAACTTGTACTTCGTCGTCAGGTTGATGTTGGCGCTGAAGGGCGAAGGCGTGGGCTCGGGAGCGGGCGCCGGCGCGGTCGCCTGGGCCAGGGCGCCGAACGCGCCCAACGTCAAGAACAACGAAACAATGATCGATTTCTTCTTCATCAGGGCTCCCAGGAGGGTCGGTTGAGGTTGACATGACTTCTGCACGATGCGTGCCAAGCGGCCCCTGAGGCCCGCGCGCCCCATGACGAGGCGGCCGCTCTCTCGAAGGTGGCACGAGGGCACCACGGCAAGGCATGCGAGCGATGCCACGCCGCACTGCACTGGTTCCGTCGGTCCAGCGAACGACGTCGCGTCCGGCGCCGCACGTGGACAATGCAATGAACGTCCCACCCGCCCGCCTTCGTTCCGCTTCGTCACCCGCGCCATGGCTTTCGCCGTCGTTCACAGCCGGGCCTTGCGCGGACTCGAAGCGCCCGCCGTCACGGTCGAGGTGCATCCCGCGAACGGCCTGCCCAGCTTCACGCTGGTCGGCTTGGCCGACACCGAGGTCAAGGAAGCGCGCGAGCGAGTGCGCGCCGCGCTGCAGACGAGCGGCCTCGAGTTTCCGCACAACAAGCGCGTGACGGTCAGCCTGGCGCCGGCCGACCTGCCCAAGGAGTCGGGCCGCTTCGACCTGCCGATCGCCCTCGGCATCCTCGCCGCCGCAGGGCACATCGACGCGGCGCGGCTCGAGGCCTACGAGTTCGCGGGCGAGCTCTCGCTCGGCGGCGAATTGCGGCCGGTGCACGGCGCGCTCGCCGTCGGCCTGGCCCTGCATCGCGGCGCGACTGAGGTCGAGCGGGCGCGAACGTTGGTCCTGCCTGCCGCGAGCGCCGACGAGACGGCCTCGGTCGGCGGCCTCTCGGTGCGCGGTGCGGCGCACCTGCTCGACGTCGTGCGTGCCCTGCTGCCCGGCCACGCCGCCGATGCGAGCGGCCTGCGCGAGGCCCGGCCGCTACGCCGCGCCGCCGCGCCATCCTTGCCCGACCTGCGCGACGTCAAGGGCCAGGCCGGCGCCAAGCGCGCGCTCGAGCTCGCCGCCGGCGGCGAGCTCAGCCTGCTCATGGTCGGCCCGCCGGGGACCGGCAAGTCGATGCTGGCGCAGCGCCTCGGTGGCCTCTTGCCCGAGCTATCGCACGAGGCAGCCCTCGAGTCGGCGGCGATCCTGAGCGTGGCCGGCGCGTTCAACGCCGCCGCTGGGGCCAGCGCGTGCTGCGCGCGCCGCATCACACCGCATCGGCAGCGGCGCTGGTCGGCGGCGGCTCGCCGCCGCGGCCGGGCGAGGCCTCGCTGGCCCACCACGGCGTGCTCTTTCTCGACGAGCTGCCCGAGTTTCCGCGCGCCGCGCTCGAGGCCTTGCGTGAGCCGCTCGAGAGCGGCCGCATCGTCGTCTCGCGGGCGGCGCGGCAAGCCGACTTCCCGGCCCGCTTCCAGCTCGTCGCCGCGATGAACCCTTGTCCTTGTGGCCAGCTCGGCAACCCGGCCAAGGCCTGCCGCTGCACACCCGATGCCGTGCTGCGCTACCAGGCGCGCATCAGCGGGCCGCTGCTCGATCGCATCGACCTGCAGGTCGAGGTGCCTGCCGTCGGCGCCGAGCTGCTCGCCGGTGCCGCCGACGGCGAAGCGAGCAATGTCGTGCGCGAGCGCGTCGCTGCGGCGCGCGTCGGCGCCAACGCGCGCCAGGGCTCGAGCAACAGCGCACTCGCCGGCGACGCGCTCGACCTCCTTTGCGCTCTCGACGCGGCGGCGTCACGCTTTCTGCAATCGGCGGCGGAGCGGCTCGGCTGGTCGGCACGCGGCTTTCACCGCATCCTGCGCATCGCCCGCACGATCGCCGACCTGGCGGACAGCCGTGCCATCGAGATCGCGCATCTCGGCGAGGCGATCCAGTATCGGCGCGTCCTGCAAACGCATTGAGCGTCGCGGGCGCGCGGCCGGCTGGATCCGGCGCGGCCATCAAAAATGGCAGCCCGAAGGCTGCCCTTGCCGACCAAGGACGTGACGTCAGCCCAGGAAGCCGAGGTCGCGCTGGAAGTTGACGAGGTTCGGGAAGATCGTGTCGAGGTTCGAGTCGCTGACGCCGAACCACCGGCCGAGCGTGCTGCCGATCGTGTCGACCGAGGTCGACGGCAGGTAGCCGTTGTTCGCCGAGTCCATGTTGTTGTTGAGGCCGAAGATCGGGAAGCGCCCGTAG
>JANXWR010000344.1 GCA_025351025.1 Burkholderiales bacterium
CGTGCAAGACGCGGCGGGCGAATGGATCGAGCGCAACAGCGCCCTCCAGCTTCAGGAGAAGGCGCGATGAAAAGCATGTGGGAGAAACCGATGATGGCGTGGCGCTCGCGACTTTTGGCATTCACGCTGGTGGCCGCCGCCACGGGCCCCGCCCTGGCACAAAACGCGATCCAGGCCATCAACAGCTCGCAGCAAGCCGGCTCGGAAGTGATTCGTGTCGAGCTGAGCGAAGTGCTCGGCGCCGTTCCTGCGGGCTTCACCGTGCAAGCGCCGCCGCGCATCGCCATCGATCTGCCGGGCGTGACCAGCGCGCTCGGCAAGTCGACCGTCGAGATCAACCAGGGCAACCTGCGTTCGGTGAGCGTGGCCCAGTCGGGTGAGCGCACGCGACTCGTCCTCAACCTCAAGCAGCCGGCGGGCTATCGCGCGCAGATCGACGGCAAGGTGCTGATCCTCACGCTCGAGAACACCGTACCGGCCACGTTGGCCAGCTCGGGCGGCCAGACGACGCGGTTCGCCGAGAGTCTCAATCGCAACCAGTTGCCGCTCAAGGACATCGACTTCCGGCGCGGCGCCGACGGCGCTGGCCGCGTCGTCGTCGAGTTGCCCAACAACCAGGTCGGCGTCGACATCCGGCAGCAGGGCACGGGACTCGTCGTAGAGTTCCTGCGCTCGAGCCTGCCCGACAGTCTGCGCCGCCGCCTCGACGTCACCGATTTCGGCACGCCGGTGCAGGCCATCACGACGACGCAGGTCGGCGATCGGGTGCGTATGGTCGTCGAGCCGCGCGGAAGCTGGGAACACAGCGCCTACCAGAGCGACAACCAGTTCGTGCTCGAGGTGCGCTCGCAGAAGATCGACCCGAACAAGCTCGTGCAGGGCGCCGGCTATGCGGGCGAGAAGCTCTCGCTCAACTTCCAGAACATCGAGGTTCGCGCGCTTTTGCAGGTGATCGCCGACTTCACCAACTTCAACGTCGTCACCAGCGACACCGTCACCGGCAACGTGACCTTGCGCCTGAAGGACGTGCCCTGGGACCAGGCGCTCGACATCATCCTGCAGGCCAAGAACCTGGGCCTGCGCAAGTCGGGCAACGTGATCCTGATCGCGCCCAAGGACGAGCTCAATGCCAAGGAAAAGATCGAGCTCGAGGCGAAGCAGCAGATCGCCGCGCTCGAACCGTTGCGAACGCAATCGTTTCAGCTCAACTACGCCAAGGCCGACGACATTGCCAAGGGCCTGACCGGACAAGCCCAGGGCGGCGGCGGCGGCGGCGGCGGCACGGCCTCGCGCATCCTCTCGACGCGCGGCAGCGTCGTCTCCGAGACGCGGACCAACCAGTTGTTCGTCAGCGACATCCCCTCCAAGCTCGAAGAGATCCAGTCGCTGATCGCCAAGATCGACATTCCGGTGCGCCAGGTGCTGATCGAGTCGCGCCTGGTCATCGCCGACGAATCGTTCGGGCGCTCGCTCGGCGTGCGCCTCGGCGCCGTTGATCTGCGCGGCGTCCGCGGCGGCGTACCGGGCTACAGCGTTGGCGGCGACACGCGCGTGACGGTGGGCGGCAACCTCAACGCGGTAGGCGCTCAGACGCTTCAGAATGGCACGAGCAGCACGAACAGCGTCAACTTCGCCGACACCAACTTCGTCAACCTTCCAGCGGGCGGGCAGAACGGCTTCAACGCGGCCTCGTTCGCGCTGTCGCTGTTCGGCGCCTCGGCCAACCGCTTCCTGAACCTCGAGATCTCCGCCCTCGAAGCCGACGGCAAAGGCAAGGTCGTCTCGAGCCCGCGCGTCGTGACGGCCGACCAGCAGAAGGCGCTGATCGAGCAGGGCGAGGAATTGCCCTACCAGGTGGCGACCTCGAGCGGCGCCACCTCGCTGCAGTTCCGCAAGGCCAACCTCAAGCTCGAGGTCACGCCGCAGGTCACGCCCGAAGGCAACGTCATCCTCGATGTCGACGTCACCAAGGACAGCGTCGGCCGCTCCACTTCGGCGGGCTTCGCCATCAACACCAAGCACGTCAAGACGCAGGTTCTGGTCGAAAACGGCGGCACGGTCGTGATCGGCGGCATCTTCGAGCAGAACGACCGTACCGACATCACCAAGGTCCCGTTCCTCGGCGACATCCCCTACCTCGGCAACCTCTTCAAGACCACGAATCTGACGTCGACGAAGACCGAACTGCTGATTTTCCTGACGCCCAAGGTCGTGACCGACCGGACGGCGGCGCGCTGAAGCCTGAGCCCGAATCCATCGACTTGCGAGTGAGCCTGAAAATGAAGAGCCTGAAATGGGTGCTGGCGGCGACGGCCGTGTCATTGGTGACGGCCTGCGGCGGCGGAGGTGGCTGCGCCGGATCTTCGGCTTTCGGGACTGCGGCGTCAGGCGCCAGCTGTGGGTCGGGCTCCACTTCCGCAAGTACCGTCGACGTGCTGACGAATTCTGTACAAGTCGGCACCGGCGGCGACACGGCCACGATCTCGGCGGTCGTCAAGGACGCGAACAACGTCGGACTGACGGGCGTTGCCGTGACGTTCTCAGCATCGAGCGGCAACCTCACTGGCGTGAGCGCTGTCACCGATGCATCCGGGGTCGCGACGGCAACGTTCACGGCAGGAGCCAATCGCAGCAACCGACAGGCGACAGTCACTGTCCGGTCCGGGGGGGCGAGCGGGCAGATCGTCCTCGACATTGTCGGCACGGTGGTGTCGTATTCAGGCGTGACGACCGTGCCCCTGAACAGCACGACGACGCTTTCGGTCAAGGCCGTCGATTCCAAGAATGCCCCGATCTCCAACCTGCCTATCACCATCACGAGCAGCCTGGGCAACGGCCTGTCGGTAGCCACGGTGACTACCGATTCGCTGGGCACCGCAGCGGTCGACTACACGGCCACCACCGCGGGGGCTGACACGCTCACCTTCAGCGGGGCGAGGGCGACGGCTTCGCCGACGCTACAGGTGAGCGCTGCCAATTTCACGTTCGTCACGCCGAATGCGGGCACGCAAATCCCGGTGACGATGTCGAGTGTCCTGACCGTGCGCTACCTCTCGGGCAACGTCCCGCAGTCGGGCAAGACGATAAACTTCATAGCGACTGCAGGCGTCGTGTCGCCCATCTCGGCCATCACCGACCCGTCGGGCCAAGCCTCGGTCAGCATCTCCTCGCAGACGGCCAGCCCCGCGGTCGTGCAGGCGTCCGTCTTCGGCGTCGCGGTGCAAGCCACGCTGCCGGTGGTGTTCGTGGCGCAAGCGCCGGCCAAGCTCGTCCTCCAGGTGTCACCCACGGCGATTGGCCCCAATCCGTCCGGCACCACCTCGCAGGCAGCGCTCGTCGCGAGCGTCACCGACGTCAACGGGAACCCGGTCAGCGGCGCTACCGTCACCTTCAACCGCCTCGCCGATCCGAGCGGCGGCAATCTGTCGCAGGCGTCGAGCCTCACGGACGCGAGTGGCCAGGCCACCGTCCAGTACATCGCCGGCGCGTCGACCACGGCCAGCAACGGCGTGCAAATCCGGGCGACCGTGCTAGGGGCTCCGACCGTGTTCGGCGATACACAATTGACGGTGAACCAGAGCGCGCTCTTCATCGCCCTGGGCACCGGCAATGTGATCAGCAATCTCGATCCGCAGACCTACAAGAAGGACTGGGTCGTCTACGTCACCGACTCGAATGGCGTTGCCGTTCCAAACATCAGCCTGACGATCAAGATCCTGCCGGTCGACTATCGGAAGGGAACGCTGATCTTCAACGGAACCGTATGGGTGTACAACCCGGGCAACTTCTTCCTTTGCCAGAACGAAGACCAGAACTACAACGGTATTCTCGATGCGGGCGAGGACTTCAATGGCGACGGAAAGCTCGAACCCGGCAATGTGATCGCCGTTACCACGGCGCAAACGCCGACCGCCGCTTCGTCCGGTATCGCGAAGACCGGTTCCGACGGGCGCGCGACGATCACCCTGCTCTACGCGGAGAGCTACGTGCCGTGGGTCAAGGTCAAGCTCGTGGCGCAGGCGATCGTGTCGGGCACGGAATCGACGACTACGGCCACCTTCGTCGTCGTTGGACTGGCGGCGGACTTCACAAACGCGACGAATCCTCCCGCGGGTGTCGTCAGCCCGTTCGGCGTGAACGACTGCGCGACGCCCGACTGACGACCGATCTTCGTGCTGATCAGCCTGATCGGCCTGCCCGCCGTCGGCAAGTCCACGGTCGGGCGGCGTCTGGCCCGGCGCCTCGGCTTCGCGTTCGCTGACTGCGACGGCCTGCTCGAGCAGCGGTTTCAGCAGCGCATCCGC
>JANXWR010000350.1 GCA_025351025.1 Burkholderiales bacterium
GCGGCGAAGCGCAGCGCCGGCCAGGCGGCCGGCCATGGCAGCGCCATCGCCAGCGTCAGCAGCGCGGTCGCCGCGAGGCCGCGGCGCACGCGGGCCGGGCCGTCGGCCAGGCGATGCAGGCCTATGCGCCGGCGCAGCCAGGGGTCGAAGGTGCAGAGCAGCGCGCCGACGAGATAGCCGACGTAGTTCGTGCTCGCCAGCCAGCTCGCGCGCGGCAGGTCGACGACGCCGTCGTGCAGCATCATCGGCAGGATCGGCGTGAACGCGAAGCGGCCGATGCCCATCGCGACGGCGAGGGCGGCGAGGCCGGCGAGGGCGATGCAGAGAGGCGTCAAGGAGTGGCTCAGAACCAGTAGTCCGCGACGCATCGGCCGTCCCGCGGCAGGTCTTCGAACTTGTCGAGGCCATCGAAATGGTCGATGGGAACATGGGCCACGGCCTCGGGTTCGGTCAGCCGCAGGTTGACCGCAATGCGGCGCCGTCCCTCGCCGTTGGCCTGCAGCGATCGCCAGTAGGCGAGGCATCCGCAA
This sequence comes from Burkholderiales bacterium, assembly GCA_025351025.1. Classification (GTDB taxonomy): domain Bacteria; phylum Pseudomonadota; class Gammaproteobacteria; order Burkholderiales; family Burkholderiaceae_C; genus Schlegelella_A. The sequence goes on from JANXWR010000350.1 coordinate 531, forward strand.
TCGGGGCAGAAGTGAAAGCCGAGCGCCTCGCCTCGCACGTAGGCCTTGGTCGGACCCGCGACATGGATGCCTTCATCTTCGTAGTCGTAGGCCCAGAGCACGCCGTAGCGTCGACAGGCGGTGCAATTGCACGCCGTCGCCGCCTCGGGCAGGCCTTCGAATCGCCATGTGACTGCACCGCAAAGGCATGAACCCTCGAACATTGCTTCTCCCGCTGCGATCTGTGCTGCCGGTAGGTTAGCGCGTCGCATCTTCGAGCCCGACCCTCAGCGCGCGCCCGCGAAGAACCTCACGCATGGCCGCCGAACGCATCTTTCGTTACGACTTTCTTGCCCGAACCCCCGCGAACAAGGGGAACCATTTTCGAGGGTTGGTCCGTATAACTGCGACTTCGCCAATCGGCGCGGCAACCCTATTGGCAAGGCCCAACAGTATGAAACTCGTCAAGACTCTGCTCGCATCCGTCGCCCTGGCAGCTTCGCTCGGTGCGCAGGCGCAAGTCACCGGCTCCCTGGGCGGCGGCTCGGGAACCTTCCTGCTGCTATCCTCGCCGTCGCTTTGCACTTCGGTCACCCCTTGCACCCTCACCGGCTCGGTGAACGCGACGATCGTCGGCGGCACCGTCCTGAACTCGGACCAGCCGTTCGCCGACATCCCCAAGGGCGCCATCGCCGGCGGCAACTTCCTCTCGGCCGGTCCCACCACCACCGAGCCGGCGCTCGTTAGCTTCGACACGCCGCTCGACTACATCAGCTTCCTCTGGGGATCGCCGGACCTCTACAACAGCCTGACGGTCATCACCAACCTCGGCAACTTCGCGTTCTCGGCGGCCGGCCTCGGCTTCAGCGTCACCAACGGTGACCAGAGCTTCTCGCAGTATGTGCAGTTCGTCGCCGCCGCCGGCACCGCGATCACCGGCCTGAAGTTCACGAACGACCCGTCGATCGACGCCTTCGAAGTCGCCAACTTCAGCGTCACGGCCGTCCCCGAGCCGGAGACCTACGCCCTGATGCTCGCCGGCTTGGCCGCGCTCGGCTTCATGGGCCGCCGTCGCCGTCAAGGTTGACTCGACACGGCGCCGGCGCGGACTGAATCCGCCAGGCGCCGGCCAGTTCCGTTCAGGCCGGAGTGCCGGCCGCGTTCGCGCCACGTTCGATCACGACCTCGTGGTCGACCAGGCGGCGCGCATGGTTCAGGTCGCTCTGCGCCATCAGCACCGACACGGCGCTGCCTTTCAAGCCGGCGATCACCTCGGCGAGGCGCTTCGACAGCACGGGCGCGACGCCCTCGAAGGGCTCGTCGAGCAGCAACAGCCGCGTGCCGACGGCCAGGGCGCGCGCCAGCGCGACCAGCTTCTGCTGCCCTCCCGAGAGCAATAGCGCGCGACGTTCGCGCATCTCGATCAGCTCGGGCAGCACGCGGTAGACCAGGGCGAGCCGTTCGTCGGCGCGCAAGCTGCGGCTGACCCACACCGGCACGAGAATGTTTTCTTCGACGGTGAGCTCGGGCACCAGGCCCCGGTCCTCCGGCATGTAGCCCATGCCGAGCGCGGCGCGCCGGTGCGCAGGCAACGAGCCGATGTCCTGCCCGTCGAAGACGACGCGGCCGGAGCGGACCGGCAGGTGACCCATGACGCTGCGCATCAGCGTCGTCTTGCCGGCGCCGTTGCGGCCGACCAGGCCGACCAGGGCGCCGTCCGGCACGCTCAGGCTGATGCCGCGCAGCGCCTCGACGCTCTGGATCCGGACGTGGAGCGACTCGATCTGCAGCATCGTCCGGCACCTATTCGGCGAGCAGCTCGCCGGTGACGTAGCGCCGCACGTCGGCACTGGCCAGCGCCGGCCCGGGCGCGGCGTCGGCGATGATGCGGCCGGCGTAGAAGGCGATGACGCGGCTGGCGTAGCGCTCGACGATGTCCATGTCGTGCTCGACGAAGAGCACCGTCATCGCCGCGTCCTCGAGCCCGCGCATGATGGTGTCCATCATCGGGAACTTTTCTTCGGCGGCGACGCCGCTGGTCGGCTCGTCGAGCAGCAGCAGGCGCGGCTCGGCCGACAGTGACATCGCGATGTCGAGCAGCTTCCTCACGCCGCCCGGCAGCTCGGCGCTG
>JANXWR010000363.1 GCA_025351025.1 Burkholderiales bacterium
ACTACCCCGGCTGGTGGGAAGGCGGCCCGCAGCTCGACATCTTCATCAACCAGAAGGCCTACGACGGGCTGACGCCGGAGTACAAGGCCATCGTCGAGGCAGCTGCCGCCTACGCGCACACCGACATGCAGGCCAAGTACGACGCCAAGAACCCGGCGGCGCTGCGCCAGCTCGTCGCCGGCGGCACCAAGCTCTTCCGCTTCCCCAAGGACGTGATGGACATCGCCTTCAAGGAGTCGATGGGCCTGTACTCGGACATCAGTGCGAAGAACCCGAGCTGGAAGAAGATCTATGAGGACTACTCGGCGTTCCGGCGCGAGCAGAACCTCTGGTTCCGCTTCGCCGAAGCCGGCTTCGACGACTTCATGCAGGCGCAGAAGCTGTAGCGCGGAGCCGGCCCGCGCCGGCTTTCGCAACCACTCCGCGAGGCGTGCGCCCACGGGGTTTTTTGTCGCCCGGCGCCAAGGCCGGACCCGACCTACTTCTTCGCGCCTTCGGCAGCCTGCTCGAGCGGATCGACCGGCGCGGACGACGCAGCGCCGCTCGCCGTGGTCGCCGGACCGAACAGCTTGTTGGCGTCCATCTCGGTCTTTTCCTGGTTCGGCTGGACCTCGAGATTGACCTTCGAGGTGTCGAGCGGCGCCACCTTGCCGAGCCCGCCGGAAACGAGCCCGGGGAAGGCGATGATGAGACCGACCATGAGGATCTGGATCAGCACGAAGGGCACGGCGCCCCAGTAGATCTGGCCGGTCGTCACCTTGGCGATCGGCTTGGCCGTGACCCGGTCGGTGTAGTCGTTGGTCGGCGCGACGCTGCGCAGGTAGAAGAGGGCAAAGCCGAACGGCGGGTGCATGAACGAGGTCTGCATGTTGACCGCGAGCAGCACGCCGAACCAGACCAGGTCGATGCCGAGCTTGTCGGCCACCGGCCCGATCAGCGGGATGACGATGAAGGAGAGCTCGAAGAAGTCGAGGAAGAAGGCGAGGAAGAAGATCAGGATGTTCACGACGATGAGAAAGCCGAGCTGCCCGCCGGGCAGGCTGGTCAGCAGGTGCTCCACCCACTTCGGCCCGTCGACGCCCTGGAAGGAAAGCGAAAAGACGGTCGAGCCGATCAGGATGAAGAGCACGAAGCACGAGAGCTTCATCGTCGAGTCCATCGCCTGGCGCAGCAGCCTCAGGTCGATGCGGCGCCGAGCCAGGCCCATCGCCAGCGCGCCGGTCGCGCCCATCGCGCCGCCTTCGGTCGGCGTGGCGATGCCGAGGAAGATCGTGCCGAGCACCAGGAAGATCAGGCCGAGCGGCGGGATCAGCACGAAGGTGACGCGCTCGGCCATGCGCGAGAGCAGGCCGAGCTTGAGATAGTGGTTGGCGAGCGAGAGCAGGAAGGCGACGCCGACGCCGACGCACATCGACGTGACGATGATCTCGTCGGTCGGCACCTCGGGCGGTCGCGAGTTCGCGAAGACGACGGCGAGAGCGACCGAGAGCGCGAACAGGACGGCGAGCGAGCGCAGGCCGGCCGAGCCGTCGTCCTGGCGGATCGATCGGGCTTCCTTCGGCAAGGCCGGCACCCAGGCCGGCCGCATGAAGGCGATGCCGATCACGTAGAGCACGTAGAGCCCGGTCAGCGTGAAGCCCGGAATGAACGCGCCCTTGTAGAGGTCGCCGACGCTGCGCCCGAGCTGGTCGGCGAGCACGATGAGGACGAGCGACGGCGGAATGATCTGCGCCAGCGTTCCGGAGGCGGCGATGACGCCGCTCGCGACGCGGCGGTCGTAGCCGTAGCGCAGCATGATCGGCAGCGAGATCAGGCCCATCGAGATGACCGAGGCGGCGACGACGCCGGTGGTCGCGGCGAGCATCGCTCCGACCAGGATCACGGCGAAGGCGAGGCCACCACGCACCGGGCCGAACAGCTGGCCGATCGTGTCGAGAAGGTCCTCGGCCATGCCCGAGCGCTCGAGGATGAGACCCATGAAGGTGAAGAACGGGATCGCCAGCAGCGTGTCGTTCTGCATGATGCCGAAGATGCGCAGCGGCAGCGCCTGCATCAGCGAGGCCATGCCCGGCACGCCGATCTCGATGCCGACCCATCCGAAGAACAGGCCGCAGGCGGCGAGCGAGAAGGCGACCGAGTAGCCCGCGAGCAGGAACACGATCAGGCTCGCGAACATGATCGGCGCCATGTTCGCGGCGATGAAGTCGATCATGGCCGGTTCCGGTGCAGGACGCTGGCGGCGCTCGCCTGTTGCTGCTGCTGCAGGAATTCGGCGAGCTCCTCTTCAGCCGTCTTCGTCTGCTTGCGTCGCGTCGGATCCTCGATCAGACCGCGCAGGAAGGCGAAGCGCTTGATGAGCTCGGAGACGCCTTGCATGCCCAGGAGAACCATGCCCAGAGGCAGCAGGGCGAACACCGGCCAGCGGATCAGGCCGCCCGCGTTCGACGACATCTCGCCGCTGGTGTAGGCCCGGGCGACGAGCGGCCAGCTCAGTTCGATGACGATGAAGACCAAGGGAAAGAGAAACAGGCAGATGCCGAAGATGTCGATCCAGATCTGCGTGCGCTTGGAAAAGCGGCCGAGGATGACGTCGATGCGGACATGGTCCTGGCGCATCAGCGTGTAGCCCGCAGCGAGCAGGAACACCGCCGAAAAGAGGTACCACTGGATCTCGAGAAACGAGTTCGAGCTCATGTTGAACACCTTGCGGACGATCGCATTGGCGGCACTGATGAGCACGGCAGCGAGGACCAGCCAAGCCACCCATCGGCCGACGAATTCGCTGATGCGGTCGATCTGCTTTGAAAGCGCGAGCAAGGGCGTCACGGTGTCTCCGGTGTGGGATGTTCTCTGCGCGCCGTTGAGACACTGCCGGAGGCGGGCTCGGAGCGCCGCCGATTCTAGATTTGCCCCTCCGGCGGGCCGATGCGTGTTTGCGCTAGGCACGCGGCGCAGGACGCGCCTCGCCGATCCGGGGTCAGCGGCCGGCGGCGGCGCGCCAGAGCTTGCCCGAGCGCGTGCCGGAGCGGCAAAACGCGAGGATGGGCTTGGGCATGGAGGCGATCAGCTCGCGAAATCGCGCGATCTCCTCGGCGCTCTGGAAATTGGGCGCGACCGGAAGATAGGCGTACTCGAGGCCGGCGGCGTGCGCTGCGGCCTCGACGCTGGCGCTGGTCGGCTGGGTCGGGCCGGCCTCGAAATCGGGCCGGTTGTTGATGACGCTGCGAAAGCCGGCGGCCTTGGCCTCGGCCATCGCTTCGGGGCCGAGCTGCGGCGCGACCGAGACCTCGGCGTCGAGGCGTTGCAAGGCGAGGGTCATGGCGCGGCGAGCGGCGGATCGACTAGCGCGAGAGCGCCGCCTTGACGGCGGCCGACACCGCGCCCATTTCGGCGCGGCCCGAAAAGCGAGCCTTGGCGGCAGCCATGACCTTGCCCATGTCGGCCGGGCCCGAGGCACCCAACTCGGCAACGAGGGCAGCCACTTCGGCGTCGACCTCGGCCGGGCCCAGGCGTTGCGGCAGGTAGCCTTCGAGCACGACCAGCTCGGCGCTTTCCTTGTCGACCAGGTCCTGCCGGCCGCCGGCCGTGAACTGCGTGATCGAGTCCTTGCGCTGCTTGACCAGCTTGTCGACGATGGCGATCACCGCCGCGTCGTCGAGCTCGATGCGCTCGTCGACCTCGCGCTGCTTCAGCGCCGCGAGCAGGCCGCGGATGGTGAGCAGGCGCGGCGCGTCCTTGGCGCGCATGGCGGTCTTCATGTCTTCGGTGATGCGGTCCTTCAGGCTCATGTCGGTGCTCGGCAAAAGGAAAAGGCAGAGGTCCAAATGACAAAGCCCGCGGGGCGCGGGCTTCGGTTCGACCGCGCGGGGCGCGTCAGTAGAGCTTCTTCGGCAGCTGCATGCTGCGCACTCGCTTGAAGTGGCGCTTCACCGCGGCGGCCTTTTTGCGCTTGCGCTCGGCAGTGGGTTTCTCGTAGAACTCGCGGGCGCGCAGATCGGTCAGGAGGCCGAGCTTCTCGATCGTTCGCTTGAACCTGCGGAGCGCGACGTCGAACGGCTCATTTTCCTTGACGCGGACGGTGGTCATGTAGCAACTGGCAAAAGGAAGAGGATATCGATTATAGCCCGGCGTTCGTGCCCGGGGCAAACCGGCCCATCGCAAGGGCGCAGGCGGCGGCGCTGGCCCAGGCCCACTGGAAGTTGTAGCCTCCCAGCCAGCCGGTCACGTCAACGACTTCGCCGATGAAATACAGCCCGGCGACGCGCCGGCTTTCGCCACTGCGCGAATCGAGCTCGCGAGTATCGACGCCGCCCGCCGTGACCTCGGCCTTGCGGTAGCCCTCGCTGCCGGCTGGAACGACCTGCCAGCGCTTGAGTCCTTCGGCCAGCGCGGCCAGGTCGCGGTCGCGGGTGTCGGCAACGTGCCGGTCCGCGAGGTCCGGCGTGGCCTGGAGCCAGGCGTCGACCAGGCGGCGCGGCAGGTGCTCGGCGAGTAGCGCGCCGATGCGGCGCCCGGTCCCCGCCTTGGCGTCGAGGAGCGCCTTGCGCAGGTCGAGGCCGGGAGCGAGGTCGACGACGACGCCTTCGCCGGGCCGCCAGAAGGTCGAGATCTGCAGCGCGGCCGGCCCGCTCAGGCCGCGGTGCGTGAAGAGCAGGTCCTCGTCGAAGGACGGCGCCACGCGGGGTGCGGTCGACTCGATGCGGACAGGCAGGGACACGCCCGAGAGTCCCTCGAAGATCTGCCAGCGTGCCCCGGAGCACACCAGCGGCACCAGCGCAGGCCGGGTTCCCACGATGGCGTGGCCGAACTGCCTGGCCAGCGCATAGCCCCAGTCGCTGGCGCCGATCTTCGGAATCGACAGGCCACCGGTCGCGACGACCAGGCGCTTGGCAGCGACCGACCCGCGCGAGGTCGCCAGTCGAAACCCGTCGTTCTCGTGCAGCACGCTCTCGACGCTGCATGGTTGCCAGCGCTGCACGCCGCCGGCGGCGCACTCGGCGAGCAGCATGTCGACGATCTGTGCGCTCGAGCCGTTGCAGAAGAGTTGGCCCTTGTGCTTTTCGTGCCATGCAATGCCATGGCGCTCGATCAGGGCGATGAAATCGCGCGGCGTGTAGCGCGCCAAGGCCGAGCGGCAGAAGTCGGGATTGGCCGAGTCGAAGTTCGCCGGGCCGGTATCGACGTTGGTGAAGTTGCAGCGTCCGCCGCCGGAAATGCGGATCTTCTCGGCTACCTCGGTCGCGTGATCGACGAGCAGGACGCGCAGGCCGAACTGGCCGGCCCGCGCCGCGCAGAACAGGCCGGCGGCGCCGGCACCGACGACGACCGCGTCGAAGCGTGAGGCGAGGCTCAGGGCGCGTCGACCACAGCCACCGACGGCGGCGTGTACTTGAGATGGCCGACGTAGCGCAGCGGCCGTGCCGCCGTCAGCGTCGCGACGTCTCCCTCGCGCATGTGCAGCAGGTCGGCCGGGCTGACCCAGCGCGGGTCGGCGTCGCTCAGCGGCGCGCCGGCCTGCGCGTAGGCCTCGAGCACGAACTGCGAGCAGAAGAAGCGGTCGTTGCTGCTCGCGCCCAACTGCACCAGCGCGAAGCCGCGCACGCAGGCGTCGCGCACCGGGCCGGGCACCAGCGGCAACTCGCAGACACGCCGATCGATCACGAAGGGCGCGCTCAGCACCACGCCGACCGTGTTGTATTTGGTACCGACCTGCGACAGCGACCATTCGCGCAGGCGCCTGGCCTGCGCCGGCGTGAGGCGCGGATCGCGAAAGGCTACGACCATCTGCTCGGAAGCGAGCACCGCATCGACGGAGCGCATCCGCACGCCTTCGCCGACCGCTTCGGCGACGACGCCGTCGCCGGGGTAGACGAGGGCGTGGCTCACCGGCGCGAAGGTGGCGAGCTGGATGCCCATGGACTGCAACGTGCCTACCGAGCTGAGCAGGATGTCGCCGGGCTCGAGCGTCGACGCCGTGATCAGTTCGCCGCCTCGGCCGGGTGCCAGCGTCGAGTCCTGGACGCGAAGTCGCGGCGGCGTCTCGGCGGTCGCCGGCTCGAATCGCGTCGCGCAGGCGGTCAGGGCCAGCGCGATCGAGGCGATCGCCGCCGCCGCGCGGGGCACGCGGCCACGGCGCCTCAGCCCTTCCACGTCGGCGGAAACATGAACCGCCTGAAGAAGCCGTTCGGCACGTAGTCGTCGACGACGCCGATGACGCCGGCGATCATTCCCTTGCCCGGCCTGAGGGCACCATGCGATTCGGTCAGGCGATTGAGCTTGTCGATCGGCTCCAGTGGCTTCATGGTCGTCCTGCGCGGAGAAGGTACGCCGGATGGCGCGATGGAATTATCGGGCGGCGCAGCTCCAACGGGCTGGTTTCATGCCGATGCTTCGCGCGTCGCTGGCCGGCCGAGCTCGCCGAGGGCGCGCACCAGGCAATCGACCTGCGCCGTCACTGCCCCGGGCGCCGGCGCCGCGCCACTGACGATGGCCTGGATGTAGCTCGCGGTAGTCGGTGCGTCGCTCCTGCGCGGCAGCACCGGCAGATCGGTGACGACGCCGGCCTGGCCGGGCAGCGAGAGATCGGCGCGCAGCTGGCCGGCAAGATAGACGTCCATGCGCTGCCGGCGCCGTGCGTCGGCGACCGGCTCGCCTTCGGTGCCGCGCATGAGCAAGGCGTCGGCGCCGGTGTCGGTGATGAATTCGGCCAGCCGCGTGCCGTATTCGGGATGCGTGTAGTTGACGACGCGCAGCGCCGGCTGGGCGACGCATCCGGCGAGCAACTTGGCGATGGTGTGGCCCGAGTTGCGCAGGCCGACGACCTTGCGCACCTCGAGCAGCCGGGCCAGTGGGAGGCAGAGCGTGGCGATGTCGATGAAGGCCGGCTCGCGCCGGCTCCAGGCGTCTTCGATCTCGCGCGCGCTGCCGGCGCAGGTGAGGCCGAGGTCGTGAACGATCTCGGCGGTGGTGACGCGCGCGGCGTCCTGCGCCGGTCCGTGCACCAGCACCTGCACGCCTCGCTGAGCCAGCAGCATCGCGAGCAGGGCGGTCAGGTTGGGGATGCGGCGCGAGCCGTTGTAGGAAGGCAGGACGACGGTCGGCCGGTCGGTGCGAATGGCGATGCAGCGCTCGTTGGCGGCGCCGAGAAAGCCGATCAGCTCCGGCACCGACTCGCCCTTGATGCGCATCGCCAGGGCGAAGGCGCCGATCTCGAGATCGGTCACGCTGCGGTCGAGGACCTGCGTCATCAGGTCGCGCGCGTCGTCGCGGCTCAGCGAGCGGGCGCCCTCACGGCCGCGGCCGATTTCCCGAATGTAGCGGGCGATGCTCATGGGTGAGTGTCTCCGCGCCGGGCTTCGCAATTTCCGGGCGGACGCGCGGGCCCACGCCGGCTCAGGCGAGCAGGCGCGTGATCTCCTGCCACTCCTTGGCGCTCACCGGCGTGATCGAGAGCCGGTTGCCCTTTTGCAGCACGCGCATCGTCGCCAGCGACGGCGTCGCGCGCAGCTCTGGCAGGCCGAGCAGCCGCGTCTTCCTGACGAGGCGCACGTCGACGTTCATCCAGCGCGGGTTCTCGCGCGTCGACTTCTCGTCGAAGTAGTGGCTCTTGCGATCGAACTGGGTCACGTCGGGATAGGCCTTCGACGCGACCTCGGCCAGCCCGACGACGCCGGGCTCGGGGCACGACGAGTGATAGAAGAGGACGCCGTCGCCCACCTCCATCTCCTTGCTCATGAAGTTGCGCGCCTGGAAGTTGCGCACGCCGTACCAGGGCACGGTCTTCTTCGGCATCGCCGCGACGTCGTCGACGGAGACGTCGCTCGGCTCGCTTTTCATCAGCCAGTAACGCATGGGCGGTCGCGCAAGGGTGTGTAAGGTGTCCGCCGCGCACCGTGAACCG
>JANXWR010000382.1 GCA_025351025.1 Burkholderiales bacterium
CGCTGGCCAGCTCGAGGTTGGTCTTCCTGATCTGCTCGATATAGGCGAGGTACTGCCGCGTCACGCTCGCCATCGGGATGTCGAGGATGTTGAAGTTCTGCTTCCTGATCAGGTAGAGCAGCAGGTCGAGTGGCCCTTCGAGGTCTTTCTCGAAGCCTTCGAAGGGCCGCTCGACCTGCTGCTCTACCTGATCCGCAAGCAGAACTTCAACATCCTCGACATCCCGATGGCGAGCGTGACCCGGCAGTACCTCGCCTACATCGAGCAGATCCGCAAAACCAACCTCGCGCTCGCCAGCGACTACCTGCTGATGGCGGCAATGCTGATCGAGATCAAGTCGCGCATGCTGCTGCCGCCGCGCAAGACCGCCGACGGCAAGGAGGCCGAGGATCCGCGCGCCGAGCTGGTGCGCCGCCTCGTCGAATACGAGCAGATGAAGCTGGCCGCGGCCCGGCTCGACGCGCTGCCGCTGCTCGGCCGCGATTTCCTGCGTGCCCAGGTCGCCGTCGACGACACGCTGTCGCTGCGCCTGCCCGAGGTCTCGCCGGCCGACCTGCGCGAAGCCTGGGCCGAGCTGCTGCGCCGCGCCAGTCTGGTTCAGCATCACCGCATCTCGCGCGAGCAGCTGAGCGTGCGCGAGCACATGAGCATCCTGCTGCGCGGCCTGAGCGGCCGCCGCTTCGCCATCTTCGAGGAGCTGTTCGACGTCCAGCGCGGCCCCGAGGTGATGGTCGTCACGTTCATCGCCCTGCTCGAGCTGGCGCGCGAGCACCTGATCGAGGTGACGCAGGCCGAGGCGTTCGCGCCGATCTACGTGCGGCTGGCCTACCAGACGAGCTGACCGACTCCGTCATCCTGAGCGGCGGCGAAGGATCTCGTCGGTGGCGACATGAGATCCTTCACTTCGTTCAGGATGACAGCAGCCGGCCGCAGTGCTCAGCGCTTCGCCAGCTTGAAGGCGATCATCGCCCGCAGCTTGTTCGGCAGCACCGGCTTGATGAGCAGGTGGAAGTCGTGCTCCTGCGCCTCCTTGTCGTGGCCGGTCATGCTGCTGCCGGTGACGACGATGGCCGGCAGCCGATCGCCGAAGCGCCGGCGCAGGGCGTCGATCGCGGCCACGCCGGTCTCGCCCTGCTCGAGCCGGTAGTCGGCGATGACGAGGGCCGGTTTGACAGTTGCCGGATCGCTCGCCGCCGCCCAGTCGCGCGTCGCGACGACGCTTTCGAAGGCCTCGATCGAAGCGCCCCAACCGCGCAGCAGCACCTCGAGGCCCTGGCGCACCGCCGGCTCGTCCTCGACGATGACGATAAGCTTGCCATCGAGCGTCAGTCCGAGCGGCGCCTTGCCGGGCTGCACCTTCGCGCCGGGGCGCGGTGCCTTGCCGACGGGCAGCTCCAGGCCGAACACGCAACCGCGTCCGACCTCGGAGCGCAGCGAGATCGGCGCGGCCATCAGCGCGGCGAGTCGCTTGACGATGGCCAGGCCGAGGCCGAGGCCCTTCTTCTGCTCGCCGAGCGCGGCACTCGGTGTTCCGGGCAGCTGGTAGAACTCCTCGAAGACGCGCACCCGTTCGTCCTCGCGGATGCCCGGGCCGGTGTCCCAGACCTGCAGGCGCACCCACTCGCCGTGCCGGCGCGCGCTCACGAGCACCGAGCCATCGGCCGTGTAGCGGATCGCGTTGGAGAGCAGGTTGCGCAGGATCCGCTCGACCAGCAACGGGTCGGCCAGCGCCACGTGCCGGCCGCCGCGAAAGCGCAGCCCGAGCCCTTTTTCGAACGCCACCGGCTCGTAGTGCAGGCGGAGCTTGCGAAAGATCTCGCCGACGCTGAAGCTCTCCGGATTGACCTCGACGCCGCCGCTGTCGATGCGTGTGATGTCGAGCAGCTCGGAGAACAGGCCCTCGAGCGCGTCGACCGATTCGTTGATGCTGTTGACGAGCTGCGCCACCTCGGGCTCGTGGGTGCGCTGGCGCAGCGCCTCGGCGAACAGGCCCATGGCGTGCAGCGGCTGGCGCAGATCGTGGCTGGCGGCAGTGAAGAACTGCGTCTTCGCGCGGTTGGCGACCTCGGCTTCGTGCCGCGCCGCATCGGCAACCGACTTTTCCGCGCGCAACTGCTCGGCCAGCGCTTCGGTGCGCAGCTTCAGGGCGATGACGCGGTCGAACGACTCGCGATAGTTGCGGCCGAGCACGACGATCATGCCCATCGCCGTCGCCATGACGATCGCCAGCGGCCAGCTCAGGCCGGCGAGCTGCACCGCGACGGCGGCGATCGCCGGCACGAAGACGAGCAGCACGAAGACGACGAAGAGCGTGAACTGCGGTGCCAGGATCGGCACCGAGGCGACGCAGAAGGTGAAGACGACGAGGATGAGCGCGATCTGTTGCGCCGGCTCGCCATAGCCGAAGAAGAGCCAGGCCGCGGCGCCCCAGAGCGCGCCCGACGTGAGCACCCCGGTCTGCCAGACGCGCAGGCGCGAGAGCAGGCGGGCGGTGGTCTTCGGCTCGTGGCGGGCGAAGCGCAGCGCCAGCCAGACGCGCGCCAGCCAGACGGCACCGAACAGGATGCCCCAGCCGAGCAGCAGCGCCAGCGGCGCGACGTCGGCGAACATGAGCAGCACCACGACCGCGCCGACGAAGTGGCCGGCCAGCGTCGTGCGGTTGAAGCCGAAGGTGCTGCGCACCTGATCGCGCAGCAGCGCGTAGCCGTCGAGCGGCGGCTCGGACGGTGCCGCCATGGCGGCGGCGGGAGCAGCGAAGGCGGTCAGCGCGAAGGGGGACGCGGCTGCCATGGCGCGATGCCACCCTGGCTCGACATCTGGCTCACGGCGAGCACGGCCTGGGTGCGCGAGTTGACGTTGAGCGCACGCAGCACCGCGGCGACGTGGTCCTTGACGGTCTCGACCGAAAGGTTCAGCTCGCGCGCGATCAGCTTGTTCGACAGGCCGCGCAGCAGCAGGGCGAGCACGTCGGTCTGGCGCGGCGTGAGCTTGAAGGCGGCGAGCGCGGCGGCCGGTGTCACCGGCGGCACAGGCATCGCATGGCTGGCGGGATGGCTCACCGCGTCCGACGGTTCGCCCTCGCTGCGCATCGTCATCGGCGGCACGTAGATGCCGCCCTGCATGACGACGTGCAGCGCCTCCTGCAAGGTCTCGTTGCTGGCCCGCTTGGGCACGAAGCCCATGGCGCCGAGGTCGATGGCGCGGATCACGTCGGCGCTGCGATCCGACGCCGAGACGACGACCACCGGCACCGCCGGCCAGGCGGCACGCAGCTCGGCGAGCAGCTCGAAGCCGTCGGCGTCGCCGAGGCGCAGGTCGAGCAGCATCAGGTCGAAGCCGCCGTCGCCGGCGGCGAGCGCTTCGCGCGCCGCGCGGGCACCGCCGACGCCGACCACAGAGACATGGTTGCCGATGCCCTGGATGACGTTCTGCAACGCCGTCAGGATCAGCGGGTGGTCGTCGATCAGCAGGACTCTCATGTGTAGCGCCTGGCAACGGACTCGGCGACGCAGACGGGCTTGTCAGATCCTTCTCGTTCCATCGTCACTTCCATGGTGATCTGCGCTCCTCCGTCGAGCGGCTCGAAACGCAGCAGCCGAAAGCGACCGCGCAGCCGGCTGCCGCTCGGCACCGGCGCCGGGAAGCGTACCCGGTTCAGGCCGTAGTTGACACCCATCCTCGTGTCGCGAATCTCGAAGGCATGGGCGCTCATCTCGGGCAGCAGCGACAGCGTGAGAAAGCCGTGCGCGATGGTCGTGCCGAAGGGGCCGGCCGCGGCGCGCTCGCGGTCGAGATGAATCCATTGATGGTCGCCGGTGGCGTCGGCGAAGAGCTGGATGCGCTCCTGCGTGACCTCGATCCAGTCGCTGACGGCGACCTCCTCGCCGATCAGCGTCTCGAGCTCGGCCAGGGTGGCGAAGCTGCGCATCTTAGAGCTTGTCCGTGAATAGGACACCCCCGCGCTGGCGCGGCAAGGGGCACAGGCGTAGGGGCG
>JANXWR010000392.1 GCA_025351025.1 Burkholderiales bacterium
CGGTCTGCGCGGCGACAGGCGCCAGCGCACCGACCATGCCGACGAGGACCAGCGCGGCTGCGCAAAGGATGGCAAGACGGCGACGCATCGAGGTTCTCCTGTGGCGGCTCGCAACCCGGCCTGCCGGGAGGCCGAATCTAGCAGGGACCGGATCGCACCGAAGCCGGGTGCGCAGGGCACGCGGTTTCTGTTCGACCCGCCGGCGCGGCGCGACGGGGATGATTCAGCTTGAGGCCAGCGCGTCGATGCGCCGAGACAGCGCGGAGCGACGAGCTTCGAGGAACGCCAGCAAGCGATCCGGGTAGTCGCGGCTCACGGCATTGCGGATGGATGGGCGCGCCTCAAGCGCATTTCGCCAGTCCGATGTCCTGGGCAAGCCGACGAAGAAGGCGAAATCGCCGATCTGCTCGAACACGTCGAAGTATCTGAACACGGGCCCGAAGACGGCGTCGACCAGGCCGAAGCTCTCTCCACCGAACCAGGGTCCGGCGCCGAGGGCGGCCTCCACCTGCTCGAACCGGGCGCGAATCTCCTTGATGCGTGCCGCGAGGCCGGCGTCGTCGGCTGCCGAATAGAAGCCGCCGATCGTGTTCAACAGCGAGGAGCCGAACTCGATCCAGGCCCGGTGCCGGGCACGCGCGATCGCGTCTTCGGGATGGAGACGGGGCGCCAGGGTCTCGTCGAGAAATTCGCAGATCGCCGCCGACTCGAAGATCGCCTGACCGTCAACGAGCAGCACCGGTGTCTTGCCAAGCGGCGAGAGCTCCAGGAACCAGTCGGGCTTGCGAGCGAGATCGACGTCGCGCCGTTCGAAGACCACGCCCTTCTCGGCGAGGACGATGGCGGCGCGCTGCACGTAGGGGCAAAGCGGGTGGCTGACGAGGATGAGGTCTGTACTCACGGTCGTTTCTCCTCAACACAAACACGGAGGAAATGTAGGATTGCACGGTCGCCATGAAAATAGGCATTGGAGCAAGCCATGAATGCGAAAACGCAATACAGCCTTGGCGCCGCCGATCTCGAGGTCGTGCTCGCCCTGGTGCGCACCGGCACGCTCGCGACCGCCAGCGAACGGCTGGGGGTCGATGCATCCACCGTGTTCCGGTCGCTTCGGCGGATCGAGCGCGGCCTGGGCCAGCCGCTGTTCGAGCGGTCGCGGGCGGGCTACGCCGCCTCCGAGCTGGCGCAGTCGCTGGCCGTGCACGCGGAGCAGGTCGAATCGATGCTGGAAGCGTCACGGTCGGTGGCGCAGCTCTTGCCGGGCCATGTTTCGGGCACGGTCCGCATCACCACGACCGACTCTGTTCTGCACGGTCTCGTCGCCCCGTCGCTGAGGGGGCTGCACGTCGCGCATCCGATGCTTGCATTCGAGCTCTTGACGGGCAACGAATTGGCCAACCTGTCACGGCGGGATGCCGACATCGCAGTTCGTGCCACGCGGCGACCGCCGCAGCATTTGCTCGGCAAGCACGTCGGGCCCATTCGCGTCGCCCTCTTTGCGTCCCAGAAGGGGCCGGTCAAGAGTCAAGGCGACGTCGAGTCCGGCAACGCCGCTTGGATCTCCGTCGACGATGCATTGCCCGATCATCCTTCGGTGGTTTGGCGCAAGCGCCGCTATCCGAAGGTCTCGCCGACCTATCGGGTCGACAGCGTCCTGACGGTGATGGAGATGGTGGTGCTCGGCCTCGGTGTCGGCGTGCTGCCGACGTTCCTGGCCAGAAGGCGCGCCGACCTGAGACAGCTGACCGCCGTCCTTGATGAGGCGCAAACAGAGCTATGGATCCTTGCCCACCCGGAGTCGCGGCATCTGCGGCGCGTCTCTGCGGTCTACAACTTCCTCTCGAAAGCGATGTCGCTCGGATGATCCGACCGCATTTCGATCGATCGCGTTGCATCCCGCTCCGGCGCGGACGGGCCCCGGCCAAGAGCCGGTGGTTAGGCGCATTCCACGAACTACCATTCAAAGGCGGCACCGGAAGACTGCCGAGAGCGATCCGAATAGAGCATCTCGAACCCGGCTCGCCACGAAGGGAAAGCCGGTTGCCAATCGAACTCGCGCTTTGCCTTTGCGTTCGACGCGCCGCGCTGTTCATTCATGTAGTAGACCCGCATGCCACCGAGCGTCCGCCGGGCCAAGGCCTCGTCCATGAGGCCGGGTGCGGGTGCATCGAGGAGCTTTGCAGCGAACGGAAGCCATTCGCTCGATCGAGCAGGCGAGTCGTCGACGATGTTGTAGATGCCACTTGCTTCGTGCGCCAGGACCTTCACTGTTGCAGCGGCAGCGTCACTCAGGTTGATGAACGAATAAGTCCCGGCACCGTCGCCCACGATCGGCATCGTGCCCTTGCGGATGGCGGTAGGAATGGTGCCTGCCGGGTCGTAGCTGGTTCCAGGGCCGTAGAACCATCCGTACCGGAGGACGGTACCGGACATGCCGCTGGCGTCCAGCGTTTGACGTTCCAGCGACGCGACGGCCTCCGCCAGAGCTCGAACCGTTGGAGGCGCATCGAGGTAGAGCGGAGTTTCTTCGTCGGTGAGTCCGCTACCGAGCGGCGAACACATGAACGAAATGCTCTGCGCGATGAATCGACGCACCCGAGCGGCGCGCGCCGCCGATATGAGATTGCGCGTCCCTTCGGTACGCACACGGATCGTCTCCGCGTAGGGATCACCGTCCTTGGCTCCGAACGCGGTGAGCTGATGGATGACGACCTCCGCTTCGGATTCCGCGACCCATCGAGCGAGCCGGACGTTGTCGTACACGTCGCCGACGACCGGCGCAGCGCCCATTTGTTCCAGTTGCGCGGCGCGATCTGCCGAGCGGGTGAGCGCGACGACCTTGTGTCCTGCGCTCGTCAGCAAAGGCACGAGGACGCGCCCGATGGCACCGGTCCCGCCGGCGATGAATATGTTCATTGACACCGCCGAGGTAGCTGACGATCGCTGGTCCCGGACCGGCCGGCGAGCGCCCGATAGAGGCTGGAGCGGCTGCCGAAGCCGTTGCGCTCAGCGATCAGCTCCTGGTCGGTGACGCCGGCCTCGATCATTCGTCGGGCCGCTGCCGTGCGGCAAGCAACCAGGTAGGCATGCGGCGTCGCGCCATGCAGCATCGCGAAATAGCGCACGAAGTGAAAGGTCGACATGCAGGCCACCTTGGCCAGCGCCTCGAGCGGCAGCGGCTGGTCGTAGTGCGACTCGATGTGGTCGGCGGCCAGGCGCAGCCGCCTGCTCAGCTCGGCGCGCGTCGAGGCCTTGCTCGCGGGCAGGCGCAGCGTGCTCTGCAACGCGGCGTGCTCGGCGCGCAGGAAATCATCGACCAGCAGCACGGCCTGCTCGTCCAGCCATGACTGGCTGCGCTCGCCCGCCATCACGCTCTCGTAGATGAAGCGCATGCGCGGCGTGACGTGACTGTCGTGGGCGCGAAGGTGCGTCGAGAACGTCGCGGCCGCACCGGCTCCGACCGATTGCTCCATGCACTTCTCGACGCCGACCCGGCGCGCGGCGACGATTTCGTCGGCGAGGCCGCGGCGAAGGAAGACCGAAAACGAGGTCGCCGGCAGCTCGCTGTTCAGCGAGCTGCCGTATTCGTCGCCTTCGTTCAGGATGAGGTAGCTGCCTTCGCGCACATGGACGTCGCGCCGGCCCAGGCGATAGATCTCGCGACCGCCCCAGGCCATCTTGATCGAAAGCGGATGCATCACCCTCGGATATTCCGCGAGCCGCGTCAGGCCGCACAGGATGGTGTTCTCGTTGCCCCATCGCGTCACGTAGTCCCTGCGGAACGCGGCGTTGGCCGGCGTCTCTGGCCGTGGCGGCAGGTCGGGAAGCTCGGTCAGGATCATTCAGGTCGGTGGCACTCGGCCGTTTGCAGGAAAGTGACGCATGTCACGACCGTTTTTCTATCACGGCAAGCCGGGGAGATGCTCGTCTCCCGAAAATTCGCAAGATCTGGAACGCGTACGACGTGGCGGCGTCGCAATTCGCAAGAAGTGGCGCGGTCGCGCGGCTAGTCTGACGCCATTCCGATACCCGGGCTCGCCTGTGTTGCCTCTCTGCCTCATTCTCAGTGCCGACCCAGCGCATGTGTCCGCGTTGCAAAGCCACCTCAAGACGCACGGGCTCAAGCTCTACGCCGCCCGCGATCTCGATTCGGCACGCCTGATCCTCAAGCAGTGGCGCTTCGACGCCGTGCTCTGCGACGTCGAAGGCAGCCATGCCGAGGCCACCCTCGACACGGTCCGGTCGCTGCGGCGCGAGCAGGGCGCGCCGATCGTCGTGCTCGCTTCGCCCGGCAACGAGGAAGCGCTGATCGCCTCGCTCGCCGCCGGCGCGACCGAGCTCATCGCCCGAACCGCGTCGCCACGCCTGATCGCCCTCAAGCTCCGGCGCCTGATCGAGCTGGGCAGCGGCTCGATCGATGTGGAGCCCTTCGCCATATCGCTCGGCGAGTTGAAGCTCGACCCACGGCGCGAGGAGGCGGTCTTCCGCGATCGGGCATTGCCGCTCACCGGCGGCGAGTTCGAATTGCTGCTGTTGCTGGCCGCCCGGTCCAACAGCTTCGTCCACCGCGACACCATCAAGCGCACGCTTGGGCGCGCGAGCTCGGGTGAATCGCGGCGCAGCGCCGACATGCACGTGTGCAGGATCCGGCGCAAGCTCCGGGAAGCTGGGGCTTCATCGCTCGCGCTCGAGACCGTCTACGGCCACGGCTACGCGCTGCGCCTGCGCGACGACGCGGTCGATCGAGCGGGCCGCCTAGAGGCAGGCGCCCCAGCCAGCTGCCACGGCAACTGGCGGCGCGGATAGTGAGGACTTCGCGCCGGAGGACGCGTAGGGGGAAAGAGTGGTCATGGGCGCGCGGTAGCATCGTCCGACGTCGCCGCCACGCAGCCTCCGCCAACCCTTCGTCCCCTGAATGTCGCCATCCTGGCTCATCGTCGTCGCGTCGCTCCTGTTCGCGACCATGGGCGTGTTCGTGAGGCTTGCATCTCATCACTACGGCAGCGGCGAGATCGTGATGTATCGCGGCGTCGTCGGTGCGCTCATGATCGGCGCGGTGAGTCGCTGGCGCGGCGATTCCTTGCGCACGACGCTGCCGGCGCAGCATTTCCTGCGCAGCCTCAGCGGCGTGGCGGCCTTGTGCCTCTGGTTCTACGCCATCGCCAAGCTGCCGCTGGCCACGGCGATGACCCTGAACTACACGTCTTCGTTGTGGCTGGCCATGTTCCTGCTCGGAGGCGCTGCCGTCTGGAGGCGCAAGCCCGTGGAGTTGGGGCTCGTGCTTGTCGCGGTCGTCGGGTTCGCGGGGGTCGTGCTGGTACTGCAGCCGACCATCGAGCACGATCAGTGGTGGAACGGCCTCGCCGGCCTGTTGTCGGGGATGTTGTCGGCCGCGGGCTACCTGCAGGTCACCACGCTGGCCCGACGGGGTGAACCGGAAAGCCGCATCGTCTTCTACTTCTCCATTGGCGGCATCGTCGGCGGCGCCGCCTTGAGCACTTTGACCGGCTGGCACGAGCACAGCTGGAGCAGCATGGGCCTGTTGCTCGCCGTGGGCGCGCTGGCGACCGCGGCGCAACTGATGCTGACGCGCGCCTACGCCCGGGGCCGGACGCTGGTCAACGCCAACCTCCAGTACCTGGGCATCGGTTTCTCGTTCCTCTATGGCGTGCTCCTGTTCGACGAGCGCGTCACCTGGATGGCCATGGCTGGCATGGTCTTGATCGTCGGTGCCGGCGCATACGCCACAGCACTGCATATCCCCGTCCTGAGTGCCAGAAGCCTCGGACCGGAAAAGCGCTGAGCGGGTCACCTCCCTGTTCGCAAGCGACTGAACCTTACCTCGGAGTACGCATCGCATGAGCACAGTACCGGCCCATCGGCCACCACTCGCCCCGGGCTCCGGCGGCGTCGGCATCGACGCCGCGACGATTCGCGACCTGGCGGCCGTGGTCGAAGGCGCATGGCGGGCCGGACCGGACGCGGTGCATCCGGCGATCGTTCGCGAGGTCGTCGAATACGTCATCGATGCGCTCGACGCGGGGCGGCTGCGCGTCGCCGAGCGCCAGAGCGTCGGCCGCTGGACGGTCAATCAGTGGATCAAGCAGGCGGTGCTGCTGTCGTTCAGGCTGAACGACAGCCGGCTGATGCAGGTCGGCGGGGTGTCCTACTTCGACAAGGTCGACTCCAAGTTCGCCGGCTTCGAGGAGTCGGAGATGCGCGCCAGCGGCGTGCGCATGGTGCCGCCGGCGATGGTGCGCCACGGCGCCTATCTCGCCCGCGACGTCGTCGTCATGCCCAGCTTCGTCAACATCGGCGCCTACGTCGACCAGGGCACGATGATCGACGGCTGGGTCAACGTCGGCTCGTGCGCGCAGATCGGCAAGCGCGTGCATCTCAGCGTCGGCGTCTGCATCGGCGGTGTTCTCGAGCCGGTGCAGGCGGTGCCGACGATCGTCGAGGACAACTGCTTCATCGGCGCGCACTCGTCGGTCGTCGAGGGCGTCATCGTCGAAGAGAACTCGGTCATCGCCATGGGCGTGCACCTCGGCCAGAGCACGAAGATCCTCGATCGCGAGACCCGCGCGATCAGCTATGGGCGCATACCGGCCGGGTCGGTCGTGATCGCCGGAACTTTGCCGGCGCCCGACGGCAGCTACAGCACCGCGTGCGCGATCATCGTCAAGAAGGTCGACGCGCAAAGCCGCGCCAAGACGAGCATCAACGAGTTGCTTCGGTCTTGAGCCATTGACCTGCGTCCTCGAGCACGCGGGCGATGGCCTGAGAGAGCTCTTTCAGCTCGATCGGCTTGGAGACGTGGTCGTTCATGCCGACCTCGATATAGGACTCCCGGTCTTCGACCATGGCGTTCGCGGTCAGAGCGATGATCGGGATGTGCGCGACGTCGGTGCCCAGAGCACGGATCCGGCGCGTGGCGGCGAGGCCGTCTAGGTTGGGCATCTGGATGTCCATGAGGACGAGGTCGAAATGGCCTGCCGTGACCATGGCGACGACCTCCAGGCCGTCGCAGGCGATCTCGCAACTGTGGCCGAGGTTGGCCAGCATGGCGCGCACGACGTGCTGATTGACCTCATTGTCCTCCGCCACGAGGATGTGCAGCCCGCCGCCCAGGATGTCGGTGCCGGCGTCGAAGGTGGTGTCGGCGTTGGCGAGCTTCAACGAGTGGCCACGGTGCAGCGGCACGAAGACGCGAAACGTGCTGCCCTGCCCTAGCACCGTCTCGACGTCGAAGCGTCCGCCCATCAGATCGACGAGCCCGCGACTGATCGCCAGCCCCAGCCCACTGCCGCCGTAGCGTCGGGCGATGCCGCTGTCGGCCTGCCTGAAGCGCTCGAAGAGCGAAGG
Source organism: Burkholderiales bacterium (assembly GCA_025351025.1). Classification (GTDB taxonomy): domain Bacteria; phylum Pseudomonadota; class Gammaproteobacteria; order Burkholderiales; family Burkholderiaceae_C; genus Schlegelella_A. The sequence continues at coordinate 7,366 of JANXWR010000392.1, forward strand.
CAGCGCCTCCGCAGCGATGCCGATGCCGGTGTCGCGCACGGAGGCGACGAATTCCACCTGGTCGTCCTCCAGCTCACGACAGGCGATGTCGACGCTGACCGAGCCGGTCTCCGTGAACTTGAGGGCGTTGCCGATCAGGTTCAGGAGCACCTGGCGGAGGCGCCCTTCGTCGCCCAGAAGCACCGACGGCAGGTCGCGCTGAAAGTGCACTCCGAAGGCAAGGCCCTTCTCGTTCGCGCGCGGCGTCGCCGAGGCCGCCAGGTCTTCCACCAGACGGCGAGGATCGAACTCCGCGATCACCAGCTCGAGCCGCTCGGCCTCGACCCGCGAGAGGTCCAGGATGTCGTTGATCAGTGCGAGCAGCGCCTTGCCGGAGCTGCGGATGGTGCGCGCATAACTGCGCTGCTCGTCGCTGAGCTCGGTCCTGAGCAGCAGGCTGTTCATCCCCAGCACGCCGTTGAGCGGGGTCCGGATCTCGTGGCTCATCGCCGCCAGGAACTGCGACTTGGCGCGGTTGGAGGCCTCGGCGGCGGCCTTGGCGCGCGTCAGCTCGCGCTCGGCCAGCGTGATGTCGCGCATGACGCTGACGACGCCGCCATCGGGGGTGCGGCGTTCGATGACATGGATGACGCGGCCATCCTGCAATTCCAGCTCGAACATGCCATGGCCGCTGCGGTGGTTCGCCGAGCGCGTCTCGCGCCATGCTTCGCGTTCCGACGGATCGGCGACGATGGCCCGCGCACCGGCGTCGGCGAGCGCCCCGAAGGAAACGCCGACGCCGATCACCGACTGCAGCCACGGAAACATCTCGACGTAGCGCGCGTTCCAGGCGACGACGCGGTCGTCGGCGTCGCACAGCAGGAAGCCGTCGGCCATCGACGCAAGCGCGCGGTCCATGTTGTCCTTGGCCCTGGCGATTTCGAGCCGCGCGCGGGCGAGCCGGCCGATCTGCCAATGCGACGCGCAGCCGGCGGCGAGGAGCATGGCGATGAAAAGCGCGGTGACGATGACGATCAGGCTGCGGTCCTGGCGCCACTCCGCCAATGCCGTGTCCAGCGGTATGCCGGCAGAGATCCGCAGCGACCGGTACAGCAAGGGCCGCACCGACAGGATCGACGCCGATCCGTCGAGGCGCCCGGGTGCATGGACGGGGGTGCCGTCCAGGGCCTGCTCGGGCAGTGGCAGGGCGAGCCGTTCGCCCAATGGGGCGGTGCTGGCCGGCACGCTGGCCAGCAGTTCCCCGTCGTCGCGCTCCAGGGTGACGACCAGGCCGGGGATCTGCACCGACTGGGCGAGGATGGTCGTGACGATCGACACCGGCACCTCGGCGACCGCGAGCACCCGCCGCTCCGGCCCCAGCTTGACGGCGCGGGCGAAGTAGATCGCGCGTTCGGAGGTGGCGACGTTCACCGACGGCGCGCTGATCGCCAGCGTCGGCGACGGCTGGCTCAGCGTGTCGTGGATGAATCGCGCGGACAGCGGCAAGCCCAGGCGCGTCGTCTGCTCGCGCGCGGCCGCCAGCACGTGGCCTTCGCCATCGATGACGACGAGATCGCGGTATTCGAGGTTGCGCTTGACCTCGCCGCGCAACACGTGCTGGGCCGCGTCGACCTCGAACGCGCCTTCGGGGGCGAGCAGGTCGCGCATGTCGGCGAGCAGCAGGTCGGTTTCGATCATGGTGCGATTGAGCGCCGCTTCGGCGCCGCTGACGAAGCGGGCCACGCGCGCCTCGGTCTCGACGATCGCGTCGTGCTCGGCGCGCACGATCAGATAGCTGGCCGAGCCGGCCGCGGCGATCACCAGCGCCGACACCGCGCCCCAGATGGCGAGGGAAGAGCGGATTCGAGACGACGTGCTCGGCATGAAGGCGGCGAGGCTCTTTCGCGTCCGGTTCGGCTGCGGCCTCAGCGCAACTCGACGCCTGTGGCCGGGGCCATGGTCTGCTTCCACGGCTGGGCGCATTGCGGGCCACAGCGCTTGAGCCAGGCCGGAAGCACGTGGTTGACAAGGATCTCGCGACCCTTGGTGGCGTCGTCGGCGCTGGGGCGAACCTCGATCATGCGCCCTTTGCGACCGCCGACGCAGGTCGCCGCACCGATGTTGCACGCGATCCCGCCACGGGTTTCGGTCTCGGCATCGGTCCAGATGGCTTGCTCCAGCTTCGGCAGCTCACGTTGCAGCAGTTCCTGAAGGTCCTTCGGCAAGGCGGCCCATGCGGCACCGTTGGCCACGAAGGCGGCGATGCCCCAGTTGACCGCCGTCGTCTGGATGTGGCTGGTGACCTCGTGCAGGCCGATCGCGTTGCCGGACATCGTGCCGGTGATGGCGCAGTCGATGCTGCCGCTGCGCAGATTGGCGACGACGTCGGCGAAGGCGGTCTGCACCGGAACGGCGCCGAGCGCGACGACCCAGTCCGACTGGGTCGCGCTGGAAATGCGGATCCTGCGTCCACTCAGATCGGCTAGGCTGGCGAGCGGCTTGGCGCAGAAAGTGACCTGCGCCGGATATGCGTAGAGCGCGAGCAGCTCGCTGCCGTAGCGCTCGCGCAGCACCTTCTTCAGGTAAGGACGGAAGGCGCCGATGCTGCGTCGCAAAGCGGCCATGTCGGGGTTCAGTCCGGCCAGGTCGGGCATCGCCAGTTCCGCATCGTCGACCGCGCTCAGGTTGAGAATCGCCGTTCCGAACGGAACGACGCCGAGTTGCACCAGTCGCAGCATCTCCTGGCCGCGGATTCCCGCCCGATCGAACGGCACGATCTCGGCCGTGGTGCGGCCACCGCTCAGGCGCGCCAGCTCGCGGGTCCAGAAAGGCTCTTCGTAGCGTGTGTACTGGTTCACGCCCGCCAGTCCGCCGACGATGCGCAGATGCTGCTGCGAAGCGGCAGGCGCCTGCGCCGCGCACAGGCCAGCCTGCAGTAGGCAGGCAGTCACGGCCGCCCCGAACGCGCTGCACCAACGAAGCGCGAGCGCGCTTCGGCGCGCAGGTCGGATCCAGCGTCGATCGTCGATTCGCTGCATGCGCCCTCCGAGCTTTCAGTTGCCGCGAATTGTCGGCTCGCGGCAGCGGGCGGATGCGAGGAATATCAAGCCAGTTGCAGGGGAGTTCCAACTTCTGCACAGTCCCTGTGCACGGCCGACGGCTTCGGTCGGCCCCGGCGGTCGTGCCTCGGACCAGTAAAAACTTGTCATTGAGCTGCCTGGGCGGCGACTTCGCGTGCCGGCGTCTCGGCCGTGCCTTCGTCGGGATCCAGCAGCTTGCCGAACGCAACCCGGCAGCCCAGCAGCAGCACCCCCGCGCAGGCGACGAGGGCGGCGTGCAAGACCCAGAACTCGCGCCCGGGCATCGTCTCGAGAAATCCGGCGAGCCAGCCGACGAAGGTATTGCCGATGAACAGGTGCAGGTAGTAGATGCCGATCACCAGCCCTTCGAGCCGCCTCGGCGCGACGCGCGAGTAGAGCGCCAGGCCGACCGGCAGGATGTTGGCGAAACCGAGGTCGTTGACGAAGGTGTAGCCGAGCGTCCAGACGAAGCTGACCTTCTCGTGCGTTGTTTCGGACAGGGTGGCGGCGATGACGATCAAGGCCGGGCCGCCGGCGGCGAGCAGCGAGCCGAACCCCATCTTCATCAGCTCGTCGGGCTCGCGCCGACGCGTCGCCCACCAGCGCCAGAAAGCGATCGAGCCGACCATGGTCGCCGTGCTCACGACGGCGTCGACCGCTTGCAGCCAGGTCACGGGCACCTGCCAGCCGAACAGCAGGAGGTCCATGTTCTTCTGCGACCACAGCGGGTAGGCGTTGCCGAATTGCTGGTTGCCGACGATCGAGAGCATGAGCACGGGAATGAGGCCGATGAGCAGCGCCAGGCGCGCGATCTCGGCGCGCGTCAGCCCGGCGCGCGGCCCGGCCGCCTTTCGGGCCGCTGCGCCGAGCGCCGGCTCCGGTGGCAGCCAGCGCCGGCCCGAGAGGTAGACAACCAGGCCGATCAGCATGCCCACGCCGGCAGCGCCGAAGCCCCAGTGCCAGGCCACTTTTTCGCCGAGCGTGCCGCAGACGATCGGCGCGAGGATGACCGCGATCTGCACCGCGAGCACGAAGATCTGGAAGGCGCTTGCGCGCCGTTTGTCGCCGGGCGCATAGAGGTCGCCGACCTGGGCCGCGATGTTGCCCTTGAAGCAGCCGACGCCGACGAGCAGGCAGGCCAGCGCGACGAGAAAGCTCGCCTCGAAGGCCATCAGAAAGTGGCCGAGCGCCATCAGGCTGGCGCCGATGACGACCGTCTTCGTGCGGCCGAGCACGCGGTCGGCGAGCAGGCCGCCGAACAGCGGCGTCAGGTAGACCAGACCGGCATAGAGCCCGAACACGGCCGACGCCAATTGCTGCGGTGAGCGTGGGCCGGTGACCTGCTCGATGAAGGCGCGCACGGCGTCGATGCCGGCGACCTTGCCGATGTTCTGCGGCAGGAACAGGTAGTTGCTGAGGTAGAGCACCAGCAGCGCCTGCATGCCGTAGAAAGAGAAGCGCTCCCACAGCTCGCAGAACGAAAGCCAGCCGAGCCCGGCCGGGTGGCCGAAGAAGCTCTTGTCGTGGCGGGCGCGCGTGTCCGCGGGAGCGCCGATGTGAGCCTCGGCGGTGATCGTGGCGGCGGTCATGGAAGGGCTCCAGCGGCGTGCGATGGCGGCGACTCTAACGCCCCGCCTGCCTGTGCAACGAAGGGGCTAAGCTGGGGCGATGGGTCCCGACATCACATCGCACGCGCCTCGGCCCGAAGGTGTGCAAGACGCCCGAGCGCTGTCGGCACCGCCGATGACTGCCTCGGGCCGGGTCTACTTCTGGCAGGGCGGAAGCCTCTGGATCGGGCGCGGCAGCGGCCGCACCCGGTGGCACGACCATCACGCGCATCAGATCACCTTGCCCTTCGCCGGCGCATGCCTGTTTCGTGGCGAGGAGAACGGCAGCTGGTCCGAGTTCAGGGGCGCCTTCGTTCGATCCGAACGTCACCATCAGTTCGAAATGGAAGACTCCGCGGCCGCGCAGCTCTTCGTCGAGCCCGAATCCGCCGCAGGACGGGCCCTCGTGGCTGCGGCTGAACGTGGCGATCGAATGCTCGATGGCCGGCGGCTCGTGGACGGCGGCGGCGCACGAGGCGGGCTTTGCCGACTCGGCGCACCTGACGCGCACCTTCAAGCGCATGTTCGGGATGAATCCGGCGACGCTGGTGCGGGGGTGAAGATGGAAGAACGAGATTAGCCGTTTCGTTCAAGTCCAAGACCTTTGCGCTGCTCAGGCCTGACCAGCTTGCGTGAGGAGCCCGCTCCTCACGGCTGGCCTTCGCTGGGCGGCGCGACCGACGCGCCGCGAACGCCGTGGCGGGCGAGCGCCGCCGCGACGAGGCCCTCGGCCTTGGCCTGCTCGACGAACCGGCCGAGGAATCGCGCCGCTTCGTCGCCGCGACTCTTTGGCGTGCCCATCGCCTGGCGGATGACCATGAAGCGCTCGCCGAGCAGGCGTAGGCCGCCGATGCGCGCGGCGTCGGCCCGAGTTGTTGCTTCACCCCCCGCGGCAACGTCGGCCTTTTGCTCGATGAAGGTGTCGACGACGGCAGGCGACGTCGGCGCACGGGCGATGGTGGCGTGCTTCAGCGCGCGCGACAGGTGCAGGTCATAGGCGCTGCCCTGCCCGACGACCACGACCTGCCCCGCCTGATCGACCTCGTCGTTGCCGCGCAGCGGCGAATCGTTGCGCACCAGATAGCAGCCCTCGATCAGCACGTAGGGCGCGGTGAACGCGATCTGCAGGCCGCGCAGCGGATCGATGGCGAAGAAGCCGATGTCGGCACCCTCGTTCGCGACGGCTTCGACCGACTTGCCGGCGGCGTCGAAGACGACCAGCTCGAGCTCGACCCCAAGGCGCCGGGCGAATTCGCGCGCGAGGTCGACCGAGAGGCCGCGCGGCGCGCCGGTCGGCGGGTCGGTGCCGGCCAGGATCGGATTGCCCAGATTGATGGCGGCGCGCAGCTTTCCGGCGGGTGTGAAGGCGGCGACTATTTCTTCGTGCGTGCTCGCTGGACTACCCTCCGCGCTGCGCGCTCCGGGATGAGCGCTTTGGAGCGGCCAGGCGCGCTCATTGGACTACCCTCCGCGCTGGCGCTCCGGGATGAGCGCTTTGGAGCGGCCAGGCGCGCTCATGGCTGGTCCTCAGGCCGCCGCCAGCGCCGCCAGCGGCCGACCGCGTGAAAGCACCGGCCCGAGCGCCGCGCCGGTATGGCTCGCCGCATTGGCGACGATGCCTTCCGGATCGGCCTCGGCGACGACCGTGCCGCCGCCGGCGCCGCCTTCGGGCCCGAGGTCGATGACCCAGTCGGCCTCGGCGATGACGTCGAGGTCGTGCTCGATGACGACGACGCTGTGCCCGCCGTCGACCAGCCGGTGCAACACCTTGATCAGCCGCTCGACGTCGGCCATGTGCAGGCCGACGGTCGGCTCGTCGAGCACGTAGAGCGTGTGCGGCGCCTTGTTGCCACGCCGGCCGATGTCGTCGCGCACCTTGCTCAGCTCGGTCACCAGCTTGATCCGCTGCGCCTCGCCGCCGGAAAGCGTCGGCGAAGGCTGCCCCAGCGTCAGGTAGCCGAGGCCGACGTCCTTCAGCAACTGCAAGGGATGCGAGATGTTCGGCATCACGGCGAAGAAGTCGACCGCCTCGTCGACCTCCATCTTCAGCACGTCGCCGATGCTTTTGCCGCGCCAGCTGACGGCCAGCGTCTCGGCGTTGAAGCGCTCGCCGTGGCAGGTCTCGCACGGCACTTTCACGTCGGGCAAAAAGCTCATCGCGATAGTGCGCAGGCCCTGGCCCTCGCAGCTCGGGCAGCGGCCTTCGCCGGTGTTGAACGAGAAGCGCGCCGGCGCATAGCCGCGCGCCTTGGCCTCGAGCGTGTCGGCGAAGAGCCTCCTGATCGTGTCCCAGAAGCCGATGTAGGTGGCCGGACAGGAGCGCGGCGTCTTGCCGATCGGCGTCTGGTCCACCTCGAGCACGCGGTCGATGTAGGCCCAGCCGTCGATCCTTTCGCAGCCCTGCCAGCTGGGCCGCGCGCCGCGGGTGTTGATGAACTGCAGATTGGAAAGCAGCACGTCGCGAGCCAGCGTCGACTTGCCCGAGCCGCTCACGCCGGTGATCGCCACCAGGCGCTTCAGCGGCAGGTCGACCGTCACGCCTTGCAGGTTGTGCAGGGTCGCGCCGCGGATCGTGAGTAGTGGATTGGCCGCGCTTTCGCGTCGCTCGGTCTCTGCTGTGACCGGCGCAACGTAGCGGCGCGCCTGCACCGGATGGACGAGCGGGCGGGCGAGGAATCTGCCGGTCACCGAATCGTCGTGCGACGCGAGCTCGCTGGCGCTGCCTTCGGCGACGAGCCGGCCGCCGCGCTTGCCGGCGCCCGGGCCGATGTCGATGATGTGGTCGGCGGCGCGGATCGTCTCTTCGTCGTGCTCGACGACGACCAGGGTGTTACCCTTGTCGCTGAGGTTCTTCAGCGCGCCGAGCAGGACCCTGTTGTCGCGCGGATGCAGGCCGATCGTCGGCTCGTCCAGCACGTAGCAGACGCCCTGCAGGTTCGAGCCGAGCTGCGCCGCGAGGCGGATGCGCTGCGCTTCGCCGCCCGAGAGCGTCGGCGCGGCGCGATCGAGCGTCAGGTAGCCGAGGCCGACTTCTTCCAGGAACTCGAGCCGGCTCTTGATCTCGGTGACGACGTCGCGGGCGATCTCGGCGTCGCGGCCCACCAGGGTCAAGGCCTCGACCCACTTCCTCGCGTCGGACACGGACCATTGCGCGATCCAGGCGATCGACTTGTCGTCGAAGCTGACGCCGCGCGAGATCAGGTTCAGCCGGGTGCCGGCGCAGTCGGGGCAGGCTTCGTCGACGATGCCTTCGACCTCCGCTTCTTCGGCCGGGAAGCTCTGCTCGCGGCCGCGGTTGTCGTCGTCGCGGACCGAATCGTCGTAGGCCTTGCGCTGGACGCGATTCAGCTTCAGGCCGGTGCCGACGCAGGTCATGCACCAGCCGTGCTTGCTGTTATAGCTGAACATGCGCGGGTCGAGCTCGGGGTAACTGGTGCCGCAGCTCGGGCAGGCACGCTTGGTCGAAAACACCTTGACAGCGCCGACCTTGCGCGTCGGCGTGCCGGCGAGCATCGCGCCGTGCAGCCCGGTCAGCGGCGCGAGCAGGTGCAGCACGCCCTTGCCGGTGTCGAGCGCCTTGTCGAGCAGACTACGCAGCGCCGCCTCGTTGTTGCGGTCGACGACGACGTCGCCGACCGGCAGCTCGAGCGTGTGCTCCTTGAAGCGGTCGAGCCGCGGCCAGGGATCGACCTTCATGAACTCGCCGTCCACGCGCAAGTGCGTGTGGCCGCGCCCCTTCGCCCACTTGGCGAGGTCTGTGTAGACGCCCTTGCGTGCCACCACCAGCGGCGCCAGCACGCCGACGTGCTCGCCGGCATGGTCGCGCAGGATCTGCGCGGCGATCGACTCGACGCTTTGCGGCTGCACCGGCGTGCCGTCCTTGA